>NZ_JAXQNM010000026.1:0-109966 GCF_034427935.1 Chelativorans sp. M5D2P16
ATTTCGAGGCGGTATCATGCGGGGGTTGTTTTCCAGAGTTCGGTGAGGGCGCGGCGGACGGTTCGGGTGCGGTCCCTGGCGAGGCGGCTGTCGGCGGCGGCGTCGATGTAGGCGAGGCGCAGCACCGAGGGCTCGGCTTCCAGGAGGTCGATGAGGGTGAGGAGCTGGCCGTGCCATTCGGGCTTGAGTTCCACCGTGCCGGGCAGGAAGGCGGCGTCGGAAAGGTCGAGCCGGACGACGCGGCCGATGGCGGCGCCGAAGTTGAGGCGCGAGGCCTTGCCGGCGGTCAGCCGCACCGTGCGCGGGTTCTCCGTCGTTAGCCGGTAGCCGGTGGGCAGCGTGCGCGGGTCGAGCTTCATGATGAAGGTGGAGCCGATGCGCTGATCGGGCAGGTCGGCGCAGGCGACGTGGAAGCGGCCGTGCTTGTCGGTGGTGATGCGCAGGCCCTTGACCGTCGTCACCCTGACCCCCGGCAGGCCCGGCTCGCCGGCGTCCTGGTAGCCGTTGCGGTTCAGATCGTCGAACACCTTGCCGATGAGGTCGCCGCAGTCGAACACCGGCTCGGGGACGATCTCGACCTCGGCCCGCGCCTCCTTCGAGAGGAGCCGGCCGTCGGCACCGACGACGCGCGCCCGGTTGACGTACTTGCCCGGCTGGGCAGCGCCCGACGGCATCAGCGACAGGGTGATGACCGTCTCCTGGTCGGTGATCGTCAGGCCGGTAAAGGAGAGCGTCCGGCCCTCGACCGCGGGCTCGACGGCGCGGCCGTCGAGGCGCGCCGTACCCTCCACATAGGAGAAGCCGGCCGGCATGATGTCGATCACCCTGCCGGTCACGGGATCGTCCGTGGTCGAGGCGACGGTGATGGTGTAGGGCACGCGCTCGCCGCGGCGTATCTCGGTCAGCGCCGCCACCTTGGTGATGGCGGCGCCGGGCAGCGACAGCCCGCCGGAGGTGCCGGGCGCCGGCTCCGAAGGCGGCGAGGTGATCTTCTCGCCGTCCGGCGTGGTGCCGGTGGCCGTGGCCGTGTTGGTGACGCCGTTCCTGACGCCGACGGCGTGGTCGATGTCGGCCTGGGTGAGCGTGTAGGCGGCGGTGAAGTCCTGCGTGTCCTTCGGCGCCAGGGTGACCGGCCCCGGCGTGAAGGCCGACAGGGTGCCGGTGCCGGGCTTGCCGTCGAAGCGCGGGCCCTCGTCGTGGGGCGCAACGTCGTGGAGCGTCACGTTGCCCGTGTTGGTGACGGTGACGGTGTAGAGGAGCCGGTCGCCGGGATCGGCCGCACCGTTGCCGTCGACGTCCTCGAACACGCCGCCCTTGACCGTCGACAGCGCCCCCTTGCGCGGCAGGTCCACCGCCACCGGGTCGTCGGGAATGTCGTCGCCGTTCAGGTCGACATCGGCGGCCTCGCCCGGATCGTCCGACAGGTCCTCGACCGTGCTGCCGTCGGGGGCGCCGCCGCCGGCGCGCACCTGCGCCAGCGCCAGGCCGGCGTCGATGTCGGCCTGGGTGAGCGTGTGGGTGGCGGAAAGGGTCGCCGTTTCGTCGGCGGGCAGGCTGGCGAGGGGGCTGCCGTCGACGGCGAGCGTCAGGATGCTGGCCGGCACGCCCGGATCGGGCGCGGCCACGCCGGCGACATCGACATTGGTGAGCGTCACATTGCCTTCGTTGTAGACGGTGACCGTGTAGGCGACCGTCTCGCCCGCCTCGGCAAGGCCGTCGTCGTCGGCGTCGTCGAAGGCGCCCGTCATCTCCAGCCGCACGGCAGGCTTCTGCTGGAACGCGATCACCGTCGGGCCGGTGCCGCCCTCGCCGTGCGAGTCGGCCATCACCGTCGTGCCGTCGGGGGCGGTGCCGTGCACCGTGGCGGTGTTCTCGAAATGCCCGCGGTCGATATCGGCGGGCGTGATCGTGTAGGTGGCGGTGAAGGTGGTTTCGTCGCGCTCCTGCGCTTCCAGGCTCGCCAGCGGCCCGCCCGAAACGTCCGCCTTGTCGTCGTCGATGGTGATGCCGGTGAGCGTCACATTGCCGGTGTTGGTGACGGTGAAGGCATAGGTGAGGGTCTCGCCGACATCGGCGTAGCCGTTGTCGTTGGTGTCCGCGAGTTCCACGGTCTTGACGAGGTCCAGCTCCGGCTGCTGGTCGAGCACCAGCCGCGTCGGGTCGTCGGGGTAATGGTCGCCGTCCTGATCCTGGTCGGTCGGGTCGGCCGGGTCGTCCGACAGCGCCGCGACCCGCGTGCCGCGCGGCGAGACGGCGGTGGCGGTGGCCTGGTTGACCACCTCCCCGGCGTCGATGTCGGCCTGGGTGACCGTGTAGCTGGCGCTGAAGGTGGTGCTGTCGGTCGCCCCCGGCGCCAGGCTGGCCAGCGGCCCGCCCTGGACGGTGGCCCTGTCGTCGCTGACGGTCAGGTTCGACAGCGTCACATTGCCCGTGTTCTCGATCGTGAAGGCGTAGTCGATCGTCTCGCCGACATCGGCAAAGCCGTCGCCGTCGCCGTTGAGCGTGGCTTCCTTGAGGAAGTCGGCGGCGATATCCTGCGCAAAGACCACCACCGTCGGATCGTCCGGCTCCCCGTCCCCTTCCGAATCCACATCCGCCGCCTCGTTCGGATCGTCCGAAAGATCGGTGAGCGTACCGCTGGAAGCCTGCGCATGCGCCGTCGCCTGGTTCTCCAGCCGGCCCGAATCAATGTCAGCCTGCGTCAGCGTGTAGGTGAGCGAGAACGTCTCCACCGCACCCGATGCCAGGCTGGCGAAGGTGTTCGGGATCGTCAGCAGCGGATCGGTGAAGCTGACGTTGGTCAGTTCCACCCCGCCGGCGTTCTCCACCTCGAAGGTGTATTCGATCGTCTCGCCCGCGTCCGCCTCGTCGTTGCCGTCCGTGTCGATGAGCCGGGCGGATTTGCGCAACTCGAGATGCTCGTCGAGAATCGTGTAGACCGACGTGGTGCGCGCGCCGTCACCGCAAGTCTGGGTGCTGAAGAGAAGATAGTCGTTCGGCCGTTCGACCAGATGGATGACGATCGTCTCGAACTCCTCGTCGAGAGCGTCATCGATGATCTGCATGCCCAGCGGAATGCGGTCGCCGGCATAGACCCCCGGATCGATGACGACGGTGAAATCCTCCGTCCCGCTCGGTGTCGTGAAGTCGTCGCCCAGCGTTGCCGTCCCGCCGCCCACTTCCACCGACACCTCCACTTGCAGGGGCGCGATGACGTTGCCACTCACCAGAAGCTGCGGCAGAGCCGCATCCGGCTCGTGCTCCACCCCCGACCGGTCGCTCTCCAATTCAATGACCGGGTGCATGGTGAGCTGGATGTCATCCAGAAAATTGCCGAGATCCGCATTCCCGTCGGCGGTCGATATGGCTTCAAAGCCAATCTGCTGGGTACCGGCCGCGCCGCTCCAGACAAGCGTTCCATCGTAGTCGTACCAGCCGTTGGGTCCGGGATTGGCATGACACTCGTTCTGGGAAATGTTGCCCTCGACGAAGCACTCCTCGATACCGCCTGTGCCCGAATTCCCCGTACCGACACGCACGACCTGGTTGCTGTTCCCGTCCCCCAGCTTGAATTCCATGACGTCGGTGCCGGAATAGCCGCGATGGCTGAAGCGCCAGTGGATGTCGTCCCCCGGCAACAGACAGACAGACTGATAGATTCGGGAAGCATTCGCGTTCGCGTTCAACTCGGCATATTGACCTCCGCTGCGCGCGGGGAAGCCGTGCCGGCCGCTCTGCTGTAATTCGATCAGAGGTCCATTCCCTGAGCCGCAGTGCCCCCCTCCGGGCGGATGCGTCGTCTCCCAGCCCGGAACCGAATCACTCACAAGCCAGACCCAATCGCCGCAGGTCTGGGGCTCTTCGAACCCCAGATTGAGGAAGCTGCGCTGGATCTGCGCCTCCGCCTGTGTCGTCGCGCCGGCAAGCATGAAGGCGGCGGCGAGCGCCGCGGCACGAAAGGTGCTTCGCACGGCCCGCATCCACGAAGCCGATCCCCCGCTTCGCGCGTCCCCGCACCGCAAAGGCTCCACTGCGTTGCGTGTCTCGGCCATGGAGGAAAGGTGGCTTACGTGTGCTGTCGGCATGGAATATCCCGTTGACTTGATGTGGCAATGGATGCCCGGAGCGGGCGTACACATGTACGGAGAACGGGTACGAGACGGCGCCTCCCGGAACGAAGCGCAGGAAATCGGCCTCAGGATAGAAAGGGAGCGGCGTTTACGTCAGTTTCAAAGACGTATGTTTACGGAAACATGGAGGTATCCGACGTGCTGGTCCCGCCGGCCGGCACGCTTCCAGGCATTTCGCGGTTCGGGCAGGCGGGCTATAAGAGCTTCACCGAGGCCGCACCGGCACCTGCTTGAGAAGAGGCCATGTTCAAGAAGATCCTGATCGCCAACCGCGGCGAGATTGCCGTTCGCATCATCCGCACCGCGCAACGGCTGGGAATTGCGACGGTGGCGGTCCATTCGGACGCGGACGCGCGGGCACTGCACGTGGCGATGGCGGACGAGGCCGTTCACATCGGCCCCTCACCCGCAAGCGAAAGCTATCTCGACGGCGCACGCATCATCGCCGCCGCACAGGCCACCGGGGCGGAGGCGGTCCATCCCGGTTACGGTTTCCTGTCGGAAAACCCCGATTTCGTGGAGGCGGTGGAACGGGCCGGGCTCGTCTTCATCGGCCCTTCGGCGAGCGCGGTTCGCGCGATGGGCTTGAAAGACGCGGCCAAGCGGCTGATGGAGAAGGCGGGCGTGCCGGTGGTGCCCGGTTATCACGGCGAGGCGCAGGAACTGGTGGTGCTGGCCACGAAGGCGCGCGAGATCGGCTATCCGGTGCTCATCAAGGCGCGCGCGGGCGGCGGCGGCAAGGGCATGCGGCGCGTCGACGACCCCGACCGCTTCTCCGAGGCTCTCGCCGGAGCCAAGCGTGAGGCGAAGGCGGTTTTCGGCGACGCGCGCGTGATCGTGGAGAAGCTGGTCGAGAAGCCGCGCCACATCGAATGCCAAGTCTTCGGCGACCGCCATGGCAACGTGGTGCACCTGTTCGAGCGCGACTGCTCGGCCCAGCGCCGGCACCAGAAGGTGGTGGAGGAGGCCCCCGCCCCCGGAATGACGCGGGCCATGCGCATGGCGATGACGGATGCGGCGGTAAAGGCGGCGCAGGCGATCGGCTATCGCGGTGCCGGCACGGTGGAGTTCATCGCCGATGCGTCCAAGGGGCTGAAGCCCGACCGCTTCTGGTTCATGGAAATGAACACGCGGCTGCAGGTGGAGCATCCGGTCACCGAGATGGTGACGGGTGTGGACCTGGTGGAGTGGCAGTTGCGTGTGGCTGCTGGCGAGGCGCTTCCCCTCCCCCAGGAGGCCATCGCGCTCCAGGGCCATGCGATCGAGGCGCGGCTTTACGCGGAGGATCCGACGCGCGATTTCCTGCCGGCAACCGGCCGGCTCCACCACTTGCGTTTTCCGGAACGACTGGACGGCGCCAATCTGCGCATCGATACAGGCGTGCGTGCGGGGGATATCGTCTCGCCCCATTACGACCCGATGATCGCCAAGCTGATCGTTCACGCGAGCGACCGCGAACACGCGCTTGCCGGGCTGCGCACCGCGCTCGGCGAGACACGGATCGCCGGTTGCACGGTGAACGCGGGCTTCCTGGCGCGGCTGATCGACGATCCCGACTTCGCGGCGGGCCAATTCGACACCGGGTTGATCGAACGCCACCGGGAAGCGCTGATCCGGGTGGCGGAGCCGGACGGAAAGACCGTGGCGCAGGCTGCGCTCGCAGCCTCCGGCGCCGCCTATCGGCCCGAGGCCACGGATCCGTTCGAGGCGATCTCGGCCTATGCCCACTATCATCCACCCGCGCACCGGCGCACCATCCATCATGGCGGGCGGGCACTGCCGCATGCGATCACCGGGCTTGGCGACGGGCGCTTTGCGGTGTTGCTGGAGGGTACCAAGGACGCGGTGACACTGTCGCCGGCGGCGGATCGGGAAACGGCCGCGTGGCCGGGACACGTGACGCTGTTCAGAGGCGCCGACAGCCATACCTTCGCACTGCAAGACCCGTTGGAAGACGCCGAGGCGGCGAGCGGCGGGGAAAGCCTGCGCGCGCCGATGCCGGGGCTCGTCAAGCTGGTCCGCGCCACCGCTGGGGAAAAGGTCAAAGTGGGACAGCCGCTCCTGGTGCTCGAGGCGATGAAGATGGAGCACACGGTCACCGCGCCGCATGACGGGATCATCGCAGAGATCGCCGCCGAGGGCGCCCAGGTGAGCGACGGGACGGTGCTGGTGCGGTTTGCCGAAGCGGCCATGCCGTCCAGGGCTGGACGAACGGAGAACTAGGTGGGACGAATTCAGCGGGATTGCCGGGCGTGCCTTCGCCCTCGCCCTTCGACAGGCTCAGAATGAGGACGAAAGCAGTTGGAGCTGTGGTACGACACGAACCTTCATGGTGAGCCTGTCGAACCAAGGGCTGCCGTACGCATAGGATAACGCCGCGCCGGCGCTCGGCCGGTCGCGGCGTTCTTCAGCAGCGTATCTCTGTCCGCCCGCCCCCTTTCGTCGCCAGCGGACGATACGTGCCGGCGCCCCCGCACTACCCGGTGTTCTCAGTGGGCCGTCATCCATTCGCGCGCTGCGCGCAGGGCACGGGCGATGTCGGCCTTGGACATGCCTGCCGCGAGTTCGGAACGCATTTCGGCGGCACGGCCGGAGCCCTTGATCGCGGCGATGTTGAACCATTTGTGGGCGGCGACCAGGTCGACATCGCAGTCACGCCCGGTCGCATACATCATGCCGAGTTGGAAAAGAACGTCGGCCTGCGTACCGGCGCCGATCGCGCCGGAAGCTGCCTCATGAAAATCGAAACGCGCCATTTCAAATCCCCGTTTTCACCCTGAGAGCGGCCCGCCATCTTGTTGTTTGTAGCGGTGCTGCGATGGTTTCGAAGGATGAAGCCGAGGCTTGAAATCGCCGTTAAATAGCTTGATTAATTTGAAGAAAACAAAGTTCAAACATTCGGTAAATAGGCGGAATCCGTTAAGGATGGAAACCCCGGCAACGCCGGTGTTTGAAAGTGGGCGGCCGGCAAAAAGTTAATGCCCGCATCAACCCTTTGCTAACCACGACAAAAGCCGCACCGACGTGAATGCTTCACCTGCGGCGCTAGCCAACCGCACGAAACTTCCCCGAGGCGGCCAAATCCTTTATCCTTACGTGTGCGTAAGCTGGGGAGGAAAAGCATGTTCCGCAACACGCTCCTTCTGGCGGCGCTCCTGGCGGTATCGGCCGGGCCAGCGCTTGCCGATCCGATCGAAGGACGGTGGAAGACGCGGTCCGGCAACACCGCCGAGATCGCCGCCTGCGGCCAGGCCTTCTGCATCACGCTCAGGAGCGGGCCCCATGCCGGCAAGGCGGTCGGGCGCTTCGAGGCGCAAGGCGACGGCAGCTATTCCGGCACGGTGACGGACCCGAAGAACGGCAAGACCTACAAGGGCAAGGGAAGCCTGGAGGGGGACGTCTTCACCATGGGCGGCTGTGTGCTGGGCGGCCTCATCTGCCGCAACGAGCGCTGGTCGCGGCTATAGCGGTTCAGCCCCTTCGGGGAAATTTGCAGGAGGCAGCAAGAGCGTGGCGATGCCGCGCGCGATTACGCGCGCACTCGTGCTGACTGTCCGGCGGGACGATCCGGCGAACGGCCGCCCCGCCCCTGCTTCCCGTCAGGCGCGGGCGCGCTGTCCGAAGAGGACCTTTTTGGCCTCCTCGTCCTCGGCGATGTTGCGGCGATGTTCCTGGCCGACGGCGAGGCCGCGCTCCACGGCGGGCCGCGCCGTCACCGTCTCGAACCAGCGCTTCAGATGGGGGAAATCGTTGAGGTCCTGTCCCTGGTTCTCGTGCGGCTTGATCCAGCCGACGGAAGCGATATCGGCGATGGAATAGTCGCCCGCCAGATACTCACGGTCGGCCAGCCGCTTGTTCATGACGCCGTAGAGGCGATTGCACTCGTTCGTGTAGCGCTCGATGGCGTAGGGAACCTTTTCCGGTGCGTACTGGCGGAAATGGTGTGCCTGGCCGGCCATGGGCCCCAGACCGCCGACCTGCCAGAAAAGCCATTGTTCGATTTCGACGCGCTGCCGCTCGTCGGTGGGATAGAAACGGCCGAACTTGCGGCCGAGATACTGCAGGATGGCGCCGGATTCAAAGATCGAGATCGGTTCTCCGCTCGGTCCCTCGGGATCGATGATGGCGGGCATGCGGTTGTTGGG
This sequence comes from Chelativorans sp. M5D2P16, assembly GCF_034427935.1. Taxonomy (NCBI): domain Bacteria; kingdom Pseudomonadati; phylum Pseudomonadota; class Alphaproteobacteria; order Hyphomicrobiales; family Phyllobacteriaceae; genus Chelativorans; species Chelativorans sp. M5D2P16. The sequence goes on from NZ_JAXQNM010000026.1 coordinate 8,276, forward strand.
TGAAATTTTGAGAAACTCCGGCCGGAACTGCTCGCCGCGGCCGATATTGACGTAGTGCACCTCGTACGGCACCCCGAGCTCCTCCAGCAAGATGCTGACCTTCCAGCCGTTGGGAGTCGGCCAATAGTGGAGCTCTATGGGGCGGTTTTGGGCTGTCATTCGCTGTCTCCGTTTTTCTCGACGCGTGCAGATCGCGAGGAACGGCCCCGGCCTTCGCCGGCGCACACTTCTGCTTCCAACCCACCTCATATGAGCACTCGTGCCCGGTAATCAAATTGAACCGGTCATGAACGCGCGTCTCAGCACCGGTTCAGTGCGCCTCGGGCAATATGGCCAGCGTAATCGAGGAAACGCCTTCATGCTGACGCGCTGCTTCACCGCCATCTGCCTGGGAACATCCCTCATGGGCATGGCGGCCGCCATCTTCGCGGCACAGGCCGGCCGGCACGGCGCGCCCGGGATGGAGGCGTTTCCCTGCAATGTGGAACAGGGGATCCGGTGCCCTTCGCAAGAAGCGCCCGGCCCCGCCTACAGGGGCGGAAATCATGACTGACACGCTTTCACAGGTCTCGCGCGCGGCACCAAGAGCCCTGGTTTTCCTTTCGTTGCTGATGTTGCCGGTCATCGCCATGGGCAGCGTGCACGGCGGCGAGGAGGACATCATCGCAGGCAGCTACAAAGCCTCGAACGGCGCCGGGCTCGTGCTGGTGATCAGCCTGAAGCGCGCCCGATGATTGTGCCTCGAAACGGGCGCATAGACTTCCTATAATGGGTTATGGACAAGCGAATCTATCCAAAGCCCATTGAGACCATAGAAAGCCCCGAGCCGATCGCACGGGAGAGCTTTCACGACGCGCGCAGCGCCGTTGACGCGCTCAGGGCGATCTACGACCGCAACACCGCCTTCCTGCGCGCAGCGTTCGACGACATCGCCGCGACCGGCCGGTGCGACCGCCGATACCGTGCCTTCTATCCCGAGATCAGCGTCTCGACGTCCTCCTTCGCCCAGATCGACACGCGGCTGGCCTACGGACATGTGCCGACTCCCGGAGTCTACACGGCGACCGTGACGCGTCCGGATCTTTTCGACACCTATCTGATGGACCAACTCGAGCTCATCATCCGCAATCACGGTGTGCCGGTGACGGTCGCCGAATCGGAGACCCCGATCCCCCTCCACTTCGCCTTCCTCAAGGATACCTACGTCGAAGCCTCGCTGCCCGACCGGCTGAAGCGGCCGCTCCGGGACCTTTTCGACGTGCCGGATCTCGGCGCCATGGACGACGATATCGTCAACGGCACCTATGATCCGGGGCCCGGCGAGCCGATGCCGCTTGCGCCCTTCACGGCCCCGCGCATGGACTTCTCCCTGCACCGCCTGTCACACTACACGGCGACGGCGGCCGAGCATTTCCAGAATTTCGTCCTGTTCACCAACTACCAGTTCTACATCGACGAATTCTGTGCCTATGCACGCGCGGCGATGGCGGCCGGCGGAGAAGGCTACGAATCCTTCGTCGAACCGGGCAACATCGTCACCCTGGCGGGCGAGGAAGCACCACGCGATGCCATGCAGCGCATGCCGCAAATGCCGGCCTATCACCTGAAAAGAAGCGACCATTGCGGGATCACCATGGTCAATATCGGGGTGGGTCCGTCGAACGCCAAGACGATCACCGACCACATCGCGGTGCTGCGCCCGCATGCCTGGCTGATGCTCGGCCATTGCGCCGGCCTGCGCCACACCCAGGCCTTGGGGGATTATGTGCTGGCGCACGCCTATGTGCGCGAGGACCACGTGCTGGACGACGACCTGCCGGTATGGGTGCCGCTGCCCGCGCTTGCCGAGGTGCAGGTGGCGCTGCAGGAGGCTGTGGCCGAGATTACCGGCCTTTCCGGCTATGAATTGAAGCGCATCATGCGCACCGGCACCGTGGCCACCATCGACAACCGCAATTGGGAGCTTCGCGACCAGCGCGGACCGGTGCAGCGCCTGTCACAGTCGCGCGCCATCGCGCTCGACATGGAATCGGCGACGATCGCCGCCAACGGCTTCCGTTTCCGGGTCCCCTACGGCACGCTCCTGTGCGTCTCCGACAAGCCGCTCCATGGCGAGTTGAAGCTGCCGGGCATGGCCACGGACTTCTACAAGCGGCAGGTCGCGCAACATCTGAAGATCGGCATCCGGGCCGTCGAAAAGCTCGCCGCCATGCCGCCGGAGAGGCTGCATTCGCGCAAGCTGCGCAGCTTTTCGGAAACGGCTTTCCAGTAGGTGTGGCAGCCTTGTCCGTAGGCACAGTGGCAAAGGTCTCTCACCGTGGCGCCTGAGGCCTCGGCGCGCCGCTCCGGTCGCGGGCTGACCGCCCCCTTGCTGGCGCTCTGCGCCACGCTGCCGACATTGCCGCTTGTGATGGGCTATTGGGGGGCGCTGCACCCTGCCTTCGATGCGCTGGTGCATTTCCGCATCCATCTGGCCGCCGTGGTCGTGCTCGCGGGCCTGCCGCTCCTTCTTTTCCAGGGTTGGCGGCGGATCGGCCTCACCGCGATGGTTCTCGGCCTGACCGCCATTGCCACGACGCTCGCCCTGCCGATCCGCGACGTGCAAGCCTGGGCGCGCGTCGAGCCAGCCAATGGGGCGCGCTACCGGCTTTTGCAGCTCAACCTTCGTTATGACAACAGAACGCCGAAACAGGTGCTTTCGCTCATCGGCCGCGTGGAGCCGGACGTGATCACGCTGGAGGAGGTTTCCGCCATGTGGCGTGAGGAGATCGCGCTTCTGCGGCACGCCTATCCGCACCAGATCATCTGTCCGCCTCCCACGCCGGTCGGCGGGGTTGCCATCCTGTCGCGCAGGCCGTTCCTGCACCCCTCGCGGGCGCAATGTTTGGACCGCGGGGCGCTGGCGATTGCAACGGTGAATTTCGGCGGCACCGCGGTCGATGTCGCCGCACTTCACCTCGGCTGGCCGTGGCCCTTCGAACAACCCTGGCAGATCCCGCGTGTTTCGGCGGCGCTTCAGCAACTCAGCGAGACCGCCATTCTGGCCGGCGATTTGAACGCCGTTCCCTGGAGCATTACCGCGCGACGGATAGCGGCGGCGGGAGGGCTCGCCCGGCTAGAAGCCATCGGCCCTTCGTGGCTCGCACGACCATTGCCGAACGCATTAAGGCGCACGGTCGGCCTGCCGATCGACAACATCCTCGTGAAGGGCAGGCTTGTGCCACTCGACACCCGGCGGCTCGACGATGTCGGGTCGGACCACCTGCCGGTGCTCCTGGAGTTCTCCGTGCAGCCCGACACCGCACCGCGCGAGATGATGCAGGCCCGGTTACGGCAATAGGATGGATAAGGCAGTCAGGCAATGAGTTCGGGCGAGTTGCGTCCCCGACTGCCCCACTCACCTAACCCCCTCACATGTTCTGATAGACCGGCCCCTCGCCGCCCTGCGGGGGCACCCAGTTTATGTTCTGGTTCGGGTCCTTGATGTCGCAGGTCTTGCAGTGCACGCAGTTCTGCGCGTTGATGACGAAGCGGGCGTGGACGTTCTCCGCTGCGGGGCCGCCCTTTTCGGCAGCGCCCGGCCCGCCGGCGAGCGCATTGCCGTCGTCGTCCACCCATTCGTAGACCGCGGCCGGACAATAGCGGGTCGAGGGTCCGGCAAAGATCGAGAACTCCGACGCCTTCTGCAGTTCCATGTCCTTCACCTGAAGGTGCACGGGCTGGTCCTCCTCGTGGTTGGTGTTGGACAGGAACACCGAGGACAAGCGGTCGAAGGTCAGCACACCGTCGGGCTTGGGATAGTCGATGGGCCGGTGTTTTTCCGCCGGCTCCAGCGTCTCGTGGTCCGGCTTGCCGTGGCCGAGCGTGCCGAGCGGGGAGAAGCCGAAAAGGCTGTTCATCCACATATCGAAACCGCCGATGCCGACGCCGAGCCAGGTGCCGAAGCGCGACCACAGCGGCTTGACGTTGCGCACCTTCTTCAGGTCGCGGCCGATATCGGAAGTGCGCCAGGCCTCCGCATAGGCGGACAGCTCGTCATTGGCACGACCGGCGGCGATCGCCTCGGCCACATGCTCGGCCGCCAGCATGCCTGACAGCATCGCGTTGTGCGAGCCCTTGATGCGCGGGACGTTCACGAGGCCGGCCGAGCAGCCCACGAGGACACCGCCCGGAAACGCCATCTTCGGCACGGACTGGAAGCCGCCCTCGGTGATGGCGCGCGCGCCGTAGGAGATGCGTTTTCCCCCCTCGAAGGTGCCGCGAATGGCGGGGTGCGTCTTGAAGCGCTGAAACTCCTCGAAGGGCGCCAGGTAGGGGTTCTTGTAGTTGAGGTGGATGACGAAGCCGACCGCGACGAGGTTGTCGTCGAAATGGTAGAGGAAGGACCCGCCGCCGGTTCTGGCGTCGAGCGGCCAGCCAAAGGAGTGCTGCACGAGGCCGGGGCGGTGGTTTTCCGGCTTGACCTCCCACAGCTCCTTGAGGCCGATCCCGTATTTCTGCGGCTCGCGGCCTGCGGCAAGCCCGAAACGCGCGATCAGTTCTTTGGCCAGCGAACCGCGCGCGCCCTCGCCGATCAGCACGTATTTGCCCAGGAGCGCCATGCCGGGCTGATAGTTCGGGCCGTGGGAGCCGTCGCGCTCGACACCGAGATCGCCGGTGGCGACGCCGACGACCGCGCCGTCGTCGTTATAGAGAACCTCGGCGGCGGCAAAGCCCGGATAGATCTCGACGCCCAGGGCCTCGGCCTTGTCGGCCAGCCAGCGGCAGACATTGCCCAGCGAGACGATGTAGTTGCCGTGATTGTTCATCAGCGGCGGCATGAGCGTATTGGGGATCCGCATCGAGCCTGCCGGTCCGAGCACCAGGAACTGGTCATCGGTGACGGGCGTCTTGAACGGGTGGTCCGCTTCCTCGCGCCAGCCAGGCAGCAGCCGGTCGATACCGACCGGATCGACCACCGCGCCGGAAAGGATGTGCGCGCCGACCTCGCCGCCTTTTTCGAGCACCACGATGGAAAGCTCCGGATCGAGCTGTTTCAGCCTGATCGATGCGGCAAGCCCCGCCGGTCCGGCGCCGACAATCACCACATCGAACTCCATGCTTTCGCGTCCGCTCATTCGTTCCTCCACGGTCGCCACGACTGGCTGCCTTCACCCGGCCCGGCTATAGCGCATCGAACAGCGCTGCGAAACAACCCGGGTGCGGCGGATCCATTGAGGAAGACATCCGGACCTACCGCTCAAGCCTGCATACGGCCGGAGTCGACCGCTCTTCCCAGCCGGCCCGCTCCAGCGCCGGCACACTGTCTTCCTCCCGCGGGTAACCGAGGCAGAGATAGCCGATGAAGGTCCAGCTCTCCGGCACCTCCAGCGTCGCGGCGATCTCCTGTGGATCGAGGATGGAAACCCAACCGAGCCCCACCCCTTCCGCCCTTGCAGCCAGCCAGAGCGTATAGACCGCCATCACGGTCGAGTATTCGATCATCTCGGGCATGGTGCGCCGGCCGAGGCCGTGGCCCTTGGACGTGGTGCGGTCGGCGAATACGGCGACATGGCAGGGCGCTTCGTCGAGACCCGCCAGCTTGAGACGCGCGTAGCGCGCCGCCCGTTCGCCAGGCTCGGCGGCAAGCGCCTCGGCGTTGCAGCGTTCGAAATTGCGCCTTACGGCGGCGCGTCGCCGTGCATTGCAGACGGTGACGAAACGCCACGGCTCACTAAGCCCGACAGAGGGAGCAAGGCAGGCGACATTCAAAAGGCGCTCCAGAAGACCGTCGGGCAGCGGGTCCGGCCGGAAGCGGCGGACGTCGCGGCGCCAGACGAGAAGGGCCTGCAGCTTTTCCCGGAAGACGGCATCGAAGACGGGAGCGCCTGGAGGGAGATAGTCAGCAGAAGTGTTCGCCATGTCGCTCTCCGCCCGCGCCATCCCGGTTGTCGTGCCGTCACCGTATTTGGATCGGCTGCAAAGTGCCAAGCGGCACGCGGAGAAATTCACCGCAGAGATTCCCGCAATGCCGGCGCCCGGCTATAATGAACGGCGCTGGCGCGCATGGGAGGCCCAACCATGCCCGGTATCTTGCGACTTGCAGCCGCTTTCGCGGCGCTCTTCCTGCTGGGGGCGCAACCGGCGGACGATGGAAGCTGGCCGGCGGGCGGATTTTCCTTTTCCGACGAGTTGGGCGGTTTCCGGATCCTCGACGTCAGCGGCAGGGGCACGAGAGCAGATCCGATCGTGCTCACGCAGGAGCTTTATTCGGCGAGCGCGGTGGTTATGGTGATCCGTATCCCCGACCGGAGCGCTGCCCTCTCCACGCAGACGCGCACGGGCATGACGCTCTATCTGCAACTGAACACGCTCAACGCCAGCGGTCTTCCCTGGGTCGAGTTCGCCTTCGAGCTGCAAGCGCAACTGGGAATACCCAGCACCTTCAGCGACGGACTTTCCTTCGACCAGGTCGCCAGAGAACCGACGACGATCACCTCCGATCGCTTCGCCCTGTACACCCGCGATTTCGAGCCCTCCGACCGCCTCCTCTTTCGACAAGGCCACGTCGATCCACGGCAGGAGGCGGTATTCTCCTTCCTCATCACCGATCTCACGCCGACATACCAGTTCCATCTGGTGCAGGATCCGCGCATTCCGTCTTCCTGAGCCCTTGCATTGCCGGGCAGAGCGGAAGACATTGCAGCCATGATGCCCGACGAACCTCTCGATCCCGCGCGGTTGCGTGCGCTCCTGGCCTTCTATGCCGACGCCGGTGTCGATACCGCGCTCGAAGAGGAGCCGCAAAACCGGTTCGCCGAGGCGCCGCCTGCAAAACCGGAACCGTCATCCGCCACGGCGGAAGCACGAGCGCCTTCGCGTGAAAGCGCGCCCAGCCGGCCGCGGCCGACGGCCACGCCCGCCGCCGTCCCCGACGAGGCGCAGGCGGCACGGGCGCGCGAGCTTGCCCGCCAAGCCGGCTCGCTCGAGGAACTGAAAGCGATTCTCGCCGAATTCGACGGCTGCAATCTCAAATATACGGCCAAGAACCTCGTTTTCGCCGACGGCAATCCGGAAGCCGATCTCATGCTGGTGGGCGAGGCACCGGGGCGCGATGAAGACCTGCAGGGCCTGCCTTTCGTCGGCCGCTCGGGCAAGCTGCTCGACCGCATGCTGGCGGCGATCGGGCGCGACCGGACAAGCGCCTATATCTCGAACGTCATTCCCTGGCGACCGCCCGGCAACCGCGACCCTTCGCCTCTTGAGACGGAGATCTGCCGCCCCTTCATCGAGCGGCACATCGAACTGGCCCACCCGAAGGTGCTCGTAACGCTGGGCAATCCGTCGACCAAGCTGTTGCTGCAGACACAGACCGGCATCATGCGCATGCGCGGCAACTGGGCTGTCCACACGACCCCCGGGGGACTTGAGATCCCGACCCTGCCGACATTGCACCCGGCCTATCTGTTGCGCAATCCCGCGCACAAGAGGCTCGCCTGGCGCGATTTCCTGGCCATCAAGGCAAAGCTCAGGGAATTGAGCGGATCGCCCCGGCCGGAGGACTGACCGGGGCTTTTACGGTTCAAGCGCTGGCCGGGGCTGCGCGCAGGCCGGCGATTTGCAGGAGTGCGAACAGCGCCACCGCGAGTGCCTGCCCCATGATGAACAGCACGCCGAGCACATTCGGTGCGATAAGGCCTGTTGCCAGGATGGCGAAGCTCGCGGCGCCCCACAGCGCATTGGCGAGAACGACGTCGAGCACCAGAAGGCGTTGTGTCGTTTTCCGGCGCGCCAGCACGAAAAGCAATGCGACAAAGGGAACAAGCACCAGGCCGCACCAGAACAGAAGCGCGGCCGGCAGGTCCAACAACGGGCCCAGAAGACTTGCCCCGGCGACCATCAGGATCGAGGCCGCGCCGCTGACAACCGCGTCAGCCAAGAGCGCCTTGCGCAGAAAGGGAGAAATGGTGAGCGTCATTTTCGATCTCCTCGGTTTCCGCCGGCCGGCTCAATCGCCGCCGGGTGGGAGGAAAATGAAGCGCGCCTTATGGCTTGGCGATTACCCCGAAGGTAATCGTTCGTTTCAGCGTGCCGGACTATCACTCCGCTCATGCAAGACACGACCGCAATGAACAGAACCGGGGACAACGTGGGGGCGCTCCTGCGCGAATGGCGGCAGCGCCGCCGCTTGAGCCAGCTTGACCTCGCCCTGGACGCCGGCATCTCCCAGCGCCATTTGAGCTTCGTCGAGAGCGGCCGCGCCGCGCCTTCACGCAGCATGGTGCTCACGCTCGCCGAGACGCTTTCAGTTCCGCTCAGGGAGCGCAATCGCCTGCTGCTGGCGGCGGGCTATGCTCCCTCCTTCGGCGAACGCTCTCTCAGCGATCCCTCGCTTAAGCCCGCAATGGAAGTCGTGCAACGGATCCTCGACGGCCATGCGCCCAATCCGGCGCTGGCGATCGACCGGCACTGGACGATGCTGCTCGCCAACGGCGCGGTCGCCCCCTTGCTGGCGGAGGTCGAGGACAAGTCGCTGCTCGAGGCACCCGTCAACGTGCTGCGGCTGAGCCTCCATCCGAAGGGGCTGGCGCCCAACATCCTCAACCTTGCGGAATGGCGCGGTCATGTTCTGGAGCGCCTGCGCGGGCTCAACGAATTCGCGGCCGATCCCGTCATCGCCGAACTCGAAAAGGAGCTTTCCGCTTATCCCGGCGGAGGCGGCCACCGGCGGAAAACCGACAAGGCGAGCGGTATCGCGGTACCCTTCCGGTTTCGGCTGAGATCTGCCGCGCTTTCCTTCATCACCACGACGACCGTCTTCGGCGCACCGCTGGACGTCACGCTTTCGGAGCTCGCCATCGAAAGCTTCTTCCCGACCGACGAGGCGACGGCGCGGTTCTTGAGAGGCGAGTAGGGCACGTAGGACAGCATATGACGGGAACCCTGCTGCCCTTCCCTGCTAACCGCCGGGGTGGACGAAACGCCGGGCAGCGACGCGCTTGAGGCCGAGCTGGCGCTCGCGCCAGATGATGAAAAGGCCGGCGCCAACGACGATCAGCCCGCCGACCAGCGTGTAGAGCGTCGGGATGTCGCCGAACGCGAAATAACCGACAATGATGGCGAGGATCATGGAGGTGTATTCGAAAGGCGCGATGGTCGACAGTTCGGCATAGCGGTAACACTGGGTCATCAGGATCTGCGCCACGCCACCGCAAAGCCCGGCACCGGTGAGGGCGAGAAATTGCCAATACGTCAGCGGCGCCCAGCCGAAGGGAATGGTGAACAGCGACACCACGGTGGCCGTGACCGAGAACCACATGACGATCGTCGCCGTCTTTTCGGTCGTGACCAGCCGGCGCACCAGGAGCATGGCGACGGCGGACGCGGCCGCGCCGCCGAGGATCGCGATCACGCCGACGGCCTGGCCGGCCTCCAGGCCGGTGGAACCGGTCAGCAGGGTGAGCTTGGGCCAGGCGATGACGACAACGCCGACGAAGCCGACAAGCACCGCGCTCCAACGATAGATGCGCACCGCCTCGCCGATGAACAACGCGCTGAAGACGACGACCAGCAGGGGCTGGGCGTAGTTGAGCGTGATGGCGTCGGGAAGCGGCAGGCGCGTCAGCCCGAAGAAGCTGAGCGCCATCGCGGTGACGCCGACTAGGCCGCGCAGGACATGGCTGACCGGGCGCTCGGTGCGCATTGCGGTGGCGAGCTGATGCTGCCAGGCCAGCATCACCAGAATGGGGAAGATGGCGAAAAGGGAACGGAAGAAGACGATCTGCCCCGCAGGTAGCGTGCCGGCGGCCTTGATCAGCGAGGACATGACCACGAAAACGGTCACGGACATGATCTTCAGGGTGATGCCGACAAGGGGCCTTTGATCGCCGCCGATGTCGGTTGCCGCGACTGCCATGGTCCTACCGTTCCGGCCGGACGGCACACGCCGTCCGGCACTCTTCGCCGGAGCCTTCCGGTTGTTGACTCACCTTGCCCCTTGCGCCTCCGCAATGGCCTGCCACACGCGAGAAGGCGTGGCGGGCATTTCGATGTGCGAAATGCCGTAGGCGCGATGGAGCGCATCGACCACCGCGTTGAGGACCGCGGGGGTGGAGCCGACTGTGCCGGCCTCCCCCGCACCCTTCATGCCGAGACCGTTGGTGCTCGAAGGCACGTTGCGGGTCTCGAAATGGATCGGCGGAAGCAGGTCCGCGCGCGGCATGGAATAGTCCATGAAACTCGCCGTTATGAGCTGACCGTCCTCCGAGTAGACGGTCTCCTCCGTAAGGGCCTGGCCAGCCCCCTGGGCGATGCCGCCGTGGATCTGGCCGGCGAGAAGGATCGGGTTCGCCGTGGCGCCGAAATCGTCCACCACCGTGTAGGCGACGATCTGCGTCTTGCCGGTGCCCGGATCGATTTCCACCTCGCAGATGTGGGTGCCGTTGGGATAGGTCGCCTCCTCCTGGTGGAAGTCGCCCTCGCCCTTCAGATCGTCCGGGTTCTTCGCCGCCTTGGCGATGGATGCGAAATCCATCGCGCGATCCGTACCGACGATGCGGGCCGTGCCCTCGACCAGCTCGATATCGGCGGCGGCGGCTTCCAGCTCCTCGGCAGCGATCTTCTTGATCTTCTCGGCGAGGTTCTCGCCGGCGCGCGCAGCCGAGACCCCGCCGATGGGGATGGACCGGGAACCGCCGGTGCCGCCGCCGGAGGCCAACTCGTCCGTATCGCCCTGGTGAAGCTCGATCCTGTCTATGTCGATGTTCAGTTTCTCGGAGACAAACTGGGCATAGGCGGTAGCATGACCCTGACCGTTCGACTGCGTGCCGATGGCGAGCGTCACCGAGCCGTCGGCGTTCAGCGTAAGGTGGGCCGGCTCGGACCCGGGAAATGCGCAGGCCTCGATGTAGGTCGCCATGCCGATGCCGCGGATGCGGCCGCGCTTCTTTGCCTCTTCGAACCGCTCCTCGAATTCGGCCCAGCCGGCACGCTCCATGGCCAGCGTCATGTGGGCGTCCAGCTCGCAGCGGTCGTAGAGGCGCCCCGCCTGCGTGCGGTAAGGGAATTGCTCGGGCCTGATGAAGTTGCGCCGGCGGATTTCCTCGCGCGGCAGGCCGAGCTGCCGGGCGCATTCGTCCACCAGCTTCTCAATCAGAAAAGCGGCTTCCGGCCGCCCAGCGCCGCGATAGGCGTCGACCGGGCAGGTGTTGGTGTAGACACCCTTCACGGTAACGTCGAGCGCCTGGATGTCGTAGACGCCGGTCGACATCGATACACCGCCGGTCGGGATATAGGGGCCGAACTGGTGGATATAGGCGCCCATATTGGCCAACATCTCGATGCGCAGGCCGAGGAAGCGCCCATCGGCGTCGAGGGCCATTTCCGCCGTCGTGACATTGTCCCGGCCCTGGCTGTCGGTGAGGAAATGCTCGTTGCGGTCGCCCGCCCATTTGACCGGGCGGCCGAGGCGCTTTGCGGCTTCCAGAACCAGCGCGTGCTCGCGATAGACGAAGTTCTTCGTGCCGAAGCCACCGCCGACATCGGGCGTGAGCACGCGCAGCTTCTCGCGCGGGATGTTGAAGACCTGGTCCGCCAGGGTCGACTGCATGTGATGCACACCCTGGGAGCCGGTGGTCAGCACGAGACGGTCCTCCTCCGCCCGCCATTCGCCGATGGCGACGCGCGGCTCCATGTAGTTGGCGACGAGCCGGTTGTTGACGAACGAGATCTTCACCACCCGGTCGGCCTTCTGGAAGGCATCCTTCGCTTTTTCTTCGTCGCCGACCCGGTAGGCGAAAGCCTGGTTCGAGCCGAGCTCCGGCCAGACGAGCGGTGCATCCTCTGCCAGCGCAGCCGCCGTGTCGGCAACCGGTTCCTCGTCCTCGTAGTCGATCTCGATCAGTTCGGCGGCGTCCTGCGCCTGGGCGCGGGTGTCGGCGACGATGAAGGCAACGGCGTCGCCGACATACTGGACACGGTCGCGGCACAGAACGGGAATGTCGCGCGTCGGCGCCTTGCTGCCGTCGGGCTGTACCTGCATGGCGCCGGACCTGATGTCGCCGAGATGCGCGGTCTCGGCGGCGGTCAGGACAAGATGGACGCCCGGCGCCGCGCGGGCCTCCTCGATCGACGAAATCGTGAACTTCGCCTTCGCCACGGGCGCGCGCAGAACATAGGCGTGCAGCGTTCCCGCCGGGGTGATGTCGTCCGTGTAGCGACCCGCGCCGGTGATAAAGGCCTCGTCTTCCTTGCGCAGCACGGATGCGCCCATGCCGAATTTCGGTGTGAAAACCGTCATACCGAGCCCCTTGCGATGTTATGCGGGAGAATGGGAAACATATCGAGCGGTCAGTTTTGTCGACGGGCCGCATCGTGTAAAGAGCCACAGGTGAAATTGTTGGGCCAGAGGCGGGAAACGCGGTGGCCGGCAGGAGAGTGAGTATGCGTACCGATACCGGCCAGGTGTTCCTGCTCGAGGACTACCGTCCCACGGATTACGACATTCCTGAAGTCGCGCTCGTGTTCCGGCTCGACCCGGACGATACGCGCGTTGCGGCGAAACTGACCGTCGCGCGCAGGGAAAATGTCGCGGCGGACACCCCGCTGGTGCTCGACGGGGACGGGCTGATGCTGGAGCGGCTCCTGATCGACGGCGAGGCGGTCGATCCCTCCTGCTACGAGGCGACGGAGGACCGCCTGACGCTACGCCGCCCGCCGCCACAGGCACGGTTCGAACTCACCATCGTGACACGGATCGCGCCGGCCAAGAACCAGGCGCTGATGGGCCTTTACCTCTCGAACGGGATCTACTGCACCCAGTGCGAGGCGGAAGGCTTCCGCCGCATCACCTATTTTCACGACCGCCCGGACATCCTCAGCACGTACCGCGTGCGCGTCGAGGCCCGGCAGGCGGAAGCGCCGCTTTTGCTGTCCAACGGAAACCCCGTCGACAAGGGGGAACTGGAAGATGGCTGGCACTACGCCGTCTGGTACGACCCGTTCCCGAAACCGTCCTATCTTTTCGCACTGGTGGCAGGCAACTTGAGCGGCGTGCGCGAACGCTTCGTGACCGCCTCCGGCCGCCCGGTCGCCCTCGGCATCTATGTGGAGCACGGAAAGGAGGCGCGTGCGACCTATGCGATGGACGCGCTGAAGCGGTCCATGCGCTGGGACGAGGAGCGTTTCGGGCGCGAATACGACCTCGACGTGTTCAACATCGTCGCCGTCTCGGACTTCAACATGGGGGCGATGGAAAACAAGGGCCTCAACATCTTCAACGACAAATATGTGCTGGCAGATCCGGAGACGGCAACCGACTTGGACTACGCCAATATCGAGGCGATCATCGCGCACGAGTATTTCCACAATTGGACCGGAAACAGAATCACTTGCCGGGATTGGTTCCAGCTCTGCCTGAAGGAGGGGCTGACGGTCTTCCGCGATCACGAATTCTCCGCCGACCAGCGCTCGCGCGCCGTCAAGCGCATTGCCGAGGTGCGCACCCTGCGCGCGCACCAGTTTCCCGAGGACCAGGGTCCGCTAGCCCACCCGGTGCGGCCGCGGCGCTACCGGGAGATCAACAATTTCTACACGGCGACCGTCTACGAGAAGGGCTCCGAGGTGGTTCGCATGCTGCACACCGTTCTCGGCGACGAGACGTTCCGGGCCGCCATGGATCTTTATTTCGCGCGCCATGACGGCCAGGCAGTCACTATCGAGGACTTCCTGCGCTGCTTCGAGGACGCGTCGGACCAGGATCTGTCGCAATTCGCACTGTGGTACCATCAGGCGGGAACACCGAACGTCGCCGCCAGCAGCCACTATGACGCGAAGGCCAGGGAACTGACGCTCGAGCTCGAGCAATCCGTGCCGGCCACGCCGTCGGAAACGCGCAAGCGGCTGATGCACATCCCCCTCGCCTTCGGGCTCGTGGGAGCCGACGGACAGGACATGGACTTCCAAGATGCCGAGGGGGCACGGGTGAGAGACGGCGTCATCCATCTGCGCAAGCGGCGCCAGGTGGTCCGGTTCAAGGGCGTGGAGACCCGGCCCGCCGTCTCGCTGAACCGCGGCTTTTCCGCTCCCGTCACGCTGTCCTTCGAGATGTCCCGCCAGGACCGTCTCTTTCTCGCCCGCAACGACAGTGACCTCTTCTCGCGCTGGCAAGCGCTCAACACGCTCTTCACCGAAGCGCTGATCGACGCCACGGCCTCTGTCCGCGGCGGCAAGGAGCCGGATTTCGACCCGGTGCTGCTTGCCTGCCCGGGCGAGATCGCGGCGGAGGACGGGCTGAAGGAGGCCTATCGCGCCCTGGCGCTGACATTGCCCGCCGAAGCCGACATCGCTCGCGAGATCGGCAGGAACATCGATCCCGACGCCATCGCCGCGGCGCGCAATGCGCTGCGCGAGGCGATCGCGAAGACAGCGGCCAGAATCTTCGAAAAACTCTATGGAAATCTGACCGATAGCGGCTTTTTCAGTCCTGATGCGCAAAGTGCCGGCCGGCGAGCGCTGCGCAATGTTCTGCTGGAGTACCTCGCCGCCGGCGCCGCGGACCCGGCGTTGGCGACACGCCAGTTCAAGACCGCGCACAACATGACGGATCGCGCCGCCGCGCTGACCGTGCTCGCCCATCAGTTCTCCCGCACCGAAGCGGCCGAAGAGGCGCTTTCCACCTTCGAGGAGACCTATCGCGGCGAACCGCTGGTGCTCGACAAATGGTTCGCGGTGCAGGCGCTGATCCCCGGCCCCGATACGCTGGAGCGGGTGCGCCGGCTGACCGGCCATTCAGCCTTTTCGCTGACCAATCCCAACCGCGTGCGCTCGCTGGTCGGCACCTTCGCAAGCAGCAACCAGAGCGGGTTCCACCGTGCCGACGGGGCGGGTTACCGCCTCCTTGCCGACACGGTTCTCCAACTCGACAGGCACAATCCGCAGGTCGCCGCACGCCTGGCAGTCGCCTTCCGCTCCTGGCGTTCGCTCGAACAGGGGCGGCGCGAGGAAGCCCGCAAGACCCTGGCCCGCATCGCCGAGGAAAAGCGTCTCTCCCGCGACCTGCGTGACATCGTCGAGCGGACACTGGCATAGCGCCAGACGGCCGCATCTTCCCGACCAGGCGAAAGGCCGGGGCCCGGCGACGGGAAAGGCGCGCGTCAATTTTCGCCGTGCCTCTGGACAAGGCGAATCACCTCTGATTCTTTATGGATGATTCGCAAGGTTGGCGTAGGCGGATCGGTCAAGCGGAAAAGAGAAGCGAGGGAGCCTTCATGGCGAAGGCGGACGCGTGGGCACTGCCTGCGAGGGGTATATTCTCCAGATTCTGGAGCCGGAGAAGACGCAGCATGGGCGTGGCCGGCAATGC
The DNA here is from genome assembly GCF_034427935.1 of Chelativorans sp. M5D2P16. Lineage (NCBI taxonomy): Bacteria > Pseudomonadati > Pseudomonadota > Alphaproteobacteria > Hyphomicrobiales > Phyllobacteriaceae > Chelativorans > Chelativorans sp. M5D2P16. The sequence continues at coordinate 23,616 of NZ_JAXQNM010000026.1, forward strand.
CAAGATCATCGCTGCACCGGCGTATGAGCGGCTGGTCGCCCTCGAACCCTATCTGCGCCGCGCCATTCCCGTCCTCATCATCATCTTTCTCGTGATCGTCGCCGCGACCCGCTTCCTTTCCATGATGGCGTGGCGCGACGACATCGAGCGCGATACGAAGCGGCTCCTTTCGGCGGCGGCGGACAATGTCGCTCAATCGGTCCTGCTCGCGCGCCAGGACGGCGAGATCGACGGCCGGCAGGTTCTTGCGCTGATCGAGAAAGCCGAGCGAGGCCTCGGAATCGGCGACGAGTGGCTTCTCGTCGTGACGGACGAAAGTTTCGTCGTCACCGCGGCCTCGCAGCAAATCCGTAGGATGGCGGGACAGCCGCTCGACGCTTTCATGACCGGCGGCCAGCCTCTCTTCATGTTCGGAGAGCGCGCGGGCGTACAGGACGTGCACATGGGCGGCGCCGACTGGCTTGCGGCGGCCTCCATCCTGCCCGCGGGGCAAGGCGCGATCGTGGCGCTGGCCCAGAAGGACGAGATCTTCGCCGGATGGCGGCGCTCGGTCTCGCTCAACGTCACGCTGTTCGTGCTGACGGCGTGCGTGCTGATGGCGATTCTCTACGCCTATTTCAGCCAGGCGGCCCGCGCACAGGCCGCCGACCGGATCTATCTGGAAGCCCATCAGCGCATCGATCTGGCCCTGGTGCGCGGCAAATGCGGGCTGTGGGACTGGGACATGGCACGGGGCAAGATGTATTGGTCCCGCTCCATGTATGAAATGCTCGGCTACGAGGCAACCGACGCGATGCTGTCCTTCGGCGAGGTGGCAAACATCATCCATCCGGACGATGCCGATCTCTTCACGCTCGCCAACCGCATCGTCTCGCACGAGACAGACCAGATCGACCAGGTCTTCCGCATGCGCCATGCCGACGGGCGGTGGATCTGGATGCGGGCGCGGGCGCAGGTCGTCGACCCGGACGCGCCGGAGATCCACCTGATCGGCATCGCCGTCGACGTGACCGAGCAGCGCACGCTGGCGCAGCAGACCGAGGCGGCCGACCAGCGCCTGCGCACGGCAATCGAGAACATTACCGAGTCCTTCGTGCTCTGGGACGCCTCGGAACGCTTGGTCATGTGCAACACGAAATACCAGCAGGACACGGGGCTTGACCCGAGCGACATAGTCCTCGGCGTGCACCGCAGCGACGTCGAGGCGCGGATGAACACGATCCGCTCGGAACGCCGCCTCTTGAGAGCTGCCAATCTCGGCGCCGGCGCCACGTTCGAACGGCAATTGGCGGACGGGCGATGGCTGCAGGTCACCGAACTGAAGACGCGCGACGGCGGCACGGTTTCGGTGGGCACGGACATCACCCAGCTCAAGCAGCACCAGGAAAAGCTGGTGGACAGCGAGCGGCGCCTGATGGCGACCATTCACGATCTGAGCGTGGCGCGCAGGGCCGAGCAGGAGCGCTCACGCGAGCTCGTCGAGCTCAACCGCAAATATATGCGTGAAACCGAGCGCGCGGAGGCGGCCAACCGCGCGAAGTCGGAGTTCCTGGCGAACATGTCGCATGAACTCAGAACGCCGCTCAACGCCATCATCGGTTTCTCCGAACTCATACAGCAGAAGCTGTTCGGCCCGCTCGGCTCCGAACGCTACGACGAATATATCGGCGATATCTACGCCAGCGGCACCTATCTCCTCGGCGTCATCAACGATATTCTCGACATGTCCAAGATCGAGGCCGGACAGTTCTCGGTGAGCCGGGAAAGCATCGATCTGGCACCGCTCATCCGCGAGACGGTGCGCGTGGTCTCGCTGCAGGCAGCCAAGAAGGACATCGAGGTGACCACCGAAATCCCCGATTCCATCTCGCTGGTGGCCGACCGCCGGGCGATCAAGCAGATCGTCATCAATCTGCTTTCCAATGCGGTGAAGTTCACCGGCCAGGGTGGCAAGGTCACGGTCAGGTCGCGCAAGATTTCCAATGCGCTGATGCTTTCGATCGAAGATTCAGGCTGCGGCATACCGAGGGCGGCGTTGAAAAAGCTCGGCCGTCCGTTCGAGCAGGTGCAGAACCAGTTTTCCAAGAGTCATACCGGCTCAGGGCTGGGGCTGGCTATCTCCCGTTCGCTGACCGAGCTGCATGGCGGCGCACTGCGGATCCGTTCGAGGGAAGGCGTGGGCACGATCGTGTACGTGCGGATCCCGACGGGAGAGAGAGCGAAGGCGGCCTGACGGCGGTGGGCTTCGAAGACCGATCCTGCCGTCTCGAAAAGCCTATCGATGCGTCCGATATCGGCGGCGCCTTTCCCCTAACTTCCGGCTCTCCTCGCCCAAAACAGCGTTCACTCTAACCCCTGGTCGCTGAAGCTTGCCAGATACCTCAAACTGAGATATTTTCATCTCGATATCCTTCGTTGTCATTCGTTATATTTATTCCGTAAACTCATATATTCCTTTCTTAATTTCAGTAGCGCATTTCATTATTTATAGGATTATCATGTACTTTCCTCGTGTCAGTTCTTTTCATTGTCGTCCACTTCACAGCGCTTCCACATCCCACCGCATCGTTCAGCGCCATTCCGCGCTGATGCTGGTCTCCGTCGCGGCTATCGGTACGCTGTTGCTGTCGCCAGTGCCGTCCGAAGCCGCTTGCGGCACCTCGGGAAGGACGACCACATGCGACAGCAACAATCCCAATCCGTGGACGCAGGCCGTCGGAACGGGCAACGGAGACGACGACAGGACGGTGGTCGTTGGTTCCGGGGCGACGATACACACGCGCGAAAACAATGCGATCTCGCTGGGAGACAACGCGAACATCACGCTGAAAAGCAACTCGTCCGTCATAACCACGTCTGACACCAACAGCCCGGGCCTCAACGGCGGAGGCGAAAACACGATCGATTTCCGCAACAACTCGACACTCAAGGTCGAACGCAATGCTACGGTGATCGCCGAAGGAGCCGGCTCCATCAACGAGGCAGTGAATTTTTTCGGATCGGGAAACACCATCATCAATGGCGGCCTGATTCACTCGGAAAGAACACGGGTGATCTGGAGCGATTACGACACCGCTCCTCAAAACAAAATCATCAACGAGGAAACGGGCACCATCAGCTCCGGGAGCGGTGGCTCCGTCATCGGCGGCCTGGGTTCATTTGACTTCACCAACAAGGGGCGCGTCATAGGCGACATCAGCTTCGGACCGAACGACGACAAGCTGCGCCTTCATCCCACGTCCAGAATTACCGGAGCGATCGATGGAGGTGCAGGACATGACCAGGTGTTCCTCGAAGGGAACCAGGATGCCAGCTCCGACAGCGCCTTCAACGGCTTCGAGGAACTCACGAAGAACGGCACCGGAACCTGGACACTCGGCGGCGCGCTCAACTCGCTCGAAAAGACAATGGTCAGAAGCGGGACGCTCGAGCTCACCGGTGACAATTCCGGTTCGAACGGTGAAATCTTCGTCGATGAGAACGCTTTCCTGGCGGCAGGGGCGAAAAGCCTCATGCAGCAGATCCACAACCAGGGGACCGTGCGCCTCACCCAGACGGACGACGGAACCTATGGAGGCGTCATCTCGGGTGCCGGAAAGCTGGTCAAGGAAGGAACGGGAACGACCACGCTGACGAACGTCAACACCTACTCCGGCGAGACGCACATCAAGGAGGGCCGGCTGTCACTTGCCGGCACAGGCAGTATCGAAGCCTCGGAGCTGGTCGAGGTCGACGGAACTTTCAACATCTCCGCCGTCGACGGCACCAGTTCCACGATCAAGCGGCTGACGGGAGGCAAGGCCGGAAGGGTGGCACTCGGGGACAACAATCTGGTCGTCTCCGATGCGCAGGACGATACGTTCCATGGGACGATCAGCGGCAGTGGCGGACTCGCCATCGCGAGCGGCAAGCAGACGCTGACTGGTACCAACACCTACTCGGGCGAGACGAAAATCGGCTCGAGCGCCACGCTTCAAATCGGCGACGGCGGTACCAGCGGCAGCATCAAAGGCGATGTGGCCAACGACGGAGTCCTCGCTTTGAACCGCTCCGATAACCAGACCTTCGCAGGAAGGATCCACGGGAGCGGTGATCTGCGCCATCTCGGCTCCGGCAGGACCACGCTGACCGGCCGCAACAGCTATTCCGGGCAAACCTCGGTCGAAAGCGGCACGCTGGCCGCCGGGGCGGCCAATACGCTGAGTGCGGCGTCCGACCACCAGGTCTCGAAGGGTGCGGCGCTCGAACTGGCCGATCACGACCAGTCGATCAAATCGCTCGCCAATGCCGGGCTGGTCGATTTCGGCGACGCGGCCGGCACAACTTTGGATCTGCGTGAGGACTATGTCGGCCAGGAGGGAACGCTGCGGCTGAGCGCCGTCCTTTCCGACGACGATTCGCGAACCGACCGGCTTCGTGTAAACGGCGACACGTCCGGAAGGTCGTACATTTCCGTCGACAACGCCGGCGGCGAAGGCGCGCTCACCAAAGACGGAATCAAGGTCGTCGACGTCGACGGTTCGTCCGATGGCGAATTCGAGCTTCTCGGCAACTACCGCGTGGGGGACCGGTCGTTGATCGGCATGGGCGCCTTCAGCTACGGCCTCTACAAGGACGGGATCTCCACCCCGAAGGATGGCGACTGGTATCTGCGCTCCACCTATCAGCCCGGCGCCGGACTCTATCAGGCCCTTCCCCAACTCCTGCAGGCCATGAACGGATTGCCGAGCCTGAGGCAGCGGGTCGGCAACCGCTACTGGTCGGCGGCAGGGAATATCATGATCGAGCAGGGAGACGGCCCGGGCATCGCCGAGGCGCCGCCCAGCCCTGACCTCTCCGACCCCGCCTCAACGCTTGTCGACGGCCAGGCAGTGTGGGGGAGAATTGAAGGCCTGACCGGTACGTTTCGGCCCGACCGGTCGACCAGCCGGGCCAAATATGAGCAGTCGCTTTGGAAGGCGCAGGTGGGGCTCGACGGCCAGCTCTATGACACCATGGGCGGTGTGCTGATCGGCTCCGTTACGGGACATTATGCAAAGGGGACGGCGGACGTATCTTCGCCCACCGGCGATGGCAAGATCGACACAACCGGATTCGGTTTCGGCGGCGCGCTCACCTGGTACGGACAGCAGGGCTTCTATCTGGACAGTCAGGCCCAGGTGACATGGTACGATTCCGACCTCGAGTCCGCGGTGCTCGGCCAAACCATGGCATCCGGCGTCGAGGGCTTCGGCTATGCGCTGGGTATCGAGGCGGGACAGCGCTTCGAATTCGACGCGCACTGGGCATTGACGCCGCAGGCGCAACTCACCTACTCCAGCGTCGACTTCGACGATTTCGTCGACATCGCGCCCTTCCGGGCGAATGTCTCGCTGCTCGATGCCGACAGCCTGCTCGGCCGCGCGGGGCTGCAGGTCGACTATCAGAACAGTTGGCAAGCCGCCAACGGCACCACCAGCCGCCTGAGCTTCTACGGTTCCGGCAATCTTTTACTACGAGTTCCTCAATGGCACGGAAGTGAGTGTCGGCAGCGCCAGGAAGGTGACCTTCGCCAGCGCCGACGACCGCACATGGGCAGGCGTGGGGCTCGGCGGCTCCTACAACTGGTCGGACGATCGGTATTCCCTTCACGGTGAAGCCGTCGCCCGCACGAGCCTGGCCGAACTCGGCGACAGCTACAGCTTTGGCGGCACGGTGGGCCTGCGCGTCAAGTGGTAAGAGAGAGTCGGTGGATACGACTGCGCAAGGGGCTGCCAAGCGGCGGCCCCTTTTGAGCAGGTCGTCTCGAGCCTGGTTCGGCACGGTGACCTCGTCACCGGAGACTTAGCTAGTCACGGCCCCTTTGCAAAAGCCGCTCGAAATGTCCCCGCACCCGCTTCGCCGTCTCCTTCAGATCCGCTTCCAGAACTCCCAGGTCCGGCAGGTCCACGCTACGCAGGAGAATGTCCGCCAAGCCGGGCGGCACATTGTCGGGCTCGAACGGTCCGGTAAGGCAAAGGCGGATGTTCTGCGTCAGTGACGTGTAAAGCTGGTGCGCTGCGGCAAGCTCTGCGCTTGCCTGCTCGTCAGCGAAGCTTGGCGCAAGATTGGAAAGCACGTCGGCGGTGCCGGTGGGGCGCGGTTCCAGTACGCATTGTCCGGCAAGCACCGCAAACTGGGCGATGAACTCCAGATCGATGACACCGCCGGGGACGAGCTTGAGATCCCAGGCATCGCGGGGCGGCTTCTCCTTTTCCAGAAGTTCACGCATCTCCACGGCGTCGCGCGCAATCTTGCCGGGATCACGCGGCAGCGCCACGATTTCCTCCACTTCCGCGCGCACTTGTTCGCAAAGTCCGGGATCGCCGGCGACCGGCCGCGCCCGCGTCAACGCCATGTGCTCCCAGGTCCAGGCATCCTTGCGCTGATAGTTGTGGAAGGCGGCGATGTTCGTCGCCACCGGCCCCTTGTTGCCGGAGGGGCGCAGCCTGAGATCAAGTTCGTAGAGCACCCCCTCGGCGGTCGGGGCGGACACGGCCGATATGAGGCGCTGGGTCAGCCGGGCGTAGTAGTGGGACGGTGCCAGCGCCCTGGGGCCGTCAGACTCCTCGGCGTCCGGCGCATGGTCGTAGAGCAGGATCAGGTCCACGTCGGAGCCGGCCGTCAGTTCCCGGCTGCCGAGCTTGCCCATGCCGAGGATGACCGCCCGGCCGCCGCGAACGCGCCCGTGGGTCTGGGCAAACTCCTCCTGAACGGCGTCGAACGCGGCGCCGATGGTCAGGTCCGCAAGATCGGAAAACGCCTTGCCGGCGCGCGGGCCGTCGATGCTGCCCGTCAGAAGGCGGATACCGATGAGGAACTTCTGCTCCGCCGCGAAGATGCGCAGGCGGTCGAGCACCTCCTCGTATATTCGGGCCGCCTTCAGAAAGGTCTCGAGTCGCTCGGCGAGATAGGCGCGATCGGGCAGCTCCGACAGCAGAGCCGGGTCGAGAAGGCCGTCGAAGACATGTGGCCGACGTGTGACGATATCGGCCAGGCGCGGCGCAGCCCCCATGATCGTGGCCAGCATCTGCAACAGGCGCGGGTTGGACTGCAGCAGCGAAAAGAGCTGAATTCCCGCCGGCAGGCCGGACAGGAACTGGTCGAAGCGGAGCAAGGCCTCATCCGCGCGGCGCGTGCCGCCGAAGGACTCCAGCAAGGCCGGGGTGAGCTCCGTCAGCCGCTCGCGTGCCTCGGCCGACTGGGTCACCCGGTAGCGGCCGAAATGCCAGCCGCGAATGACCCTGCAGATGTCGCTCGGGCGCGCGAAGCCGAGCTCGGATAGGGTTTGCAGCGTGCCGGGATCGTCGACATCTCCGGTGAAGACCAGGTTCCCGACACCGCGCGAAAGCTGCGGGGCGGTCTCGAAGAGCGCCGCATAGTGCCCCTCCACCATGACAAGCGCCTTGCGGAAGGCCTCGGCGAAGGCTTCGCCGTCGGCATAGCCGAGCAAAAGAGCGATGCGCCGGAGCCCGTCGGGGTCCTCGGGGAGCGTATGCGTCTGCTCGTCCGCGACTATCTGCAACGCGTGCTCAACGTCGCGCAGGAACCAGTACTGTTTCGCCAGCCCCTCGCACGCCTCCTCGGAAATCCAACCGCGTTCGGCCAATTTGCGCAGCGTGTCGACGGTCGTCCGGCTGCGCAGTTCCGGAAAGCGCCCGCCGGCGATCAGCTGCTGGGTCTGGACGAACAACTCGATCTCGCGAATCCCGCCGCGCCCGAGTTTGACGTTGTGCCCCAGCACCGCCACGTCGCCGTGCCCCTTGTGGGCGTGGATCTGCCGCTTGATGGAATGGACGTCGGCAATGGCGGCATAGTCGAGATATTTGCGCCAGACATAGGGCTGCAGTTCGCGCAGGAAGGCTTCGCCCGCCTTCACGTCGCCGGCCACCGGGCGCGCCTTGATCATGGCCGCCCGCTCCCAGTTCTGGCCGCGGCTTTCATAGTAGTTGAGCGCGGCTTCCACCGGGATCGCCAGCGGGGTCGCACCGGGATCGGGCCGCAGCCGCAAGTCGGTGCGAAAGACGTAGCCGTCAGCGGTACGGTCCTGCAGGATGCGCACCAGCCTGCGCGTCAGACGAACGAAAAGATCCGCCGCCTCGAGCGGGTCGGGGATGGCCGGTGCCTCGGGATCGACGAGGGCGATGAGGTCGATGTCGGAGGAGTAGTTGAGCTCCAGCGCGCCCAGCTTACCCATGGCGAGCAGGACCCATCCCGACCCGGGGGCGGGATCGTCCGGGTCCGGCAGGCGCAGCTTGCCCTGACGGTGTGCGTCGCGCAGGAGAAAATCGACGGCCGCGCAGAGGCACGAATCGGCAAGCGCGCTGAGCCGTTTGACGGTCGTCTCCGCGTCTACGGCACCGGAAAGATCACACAGCCCAACGAGGAAATGCGCTTCGCGTTTCAGCCGGCGCAGTGCCGCCATCACGCTCGCCTCGGTGGCGTCCTCGGCGAACGGCGCCGCCTGAACCGCATCGTTCAGCCGCGCAAGCCGTACCTCCACGGGTTCGTCGAAGAGCGCCTCGAGGCTTTGCGGCGCCCAGCGGGCGCAATCGCGCAGATAAGGCGACAGCGTGAATGCCGTGCCGAGGAAATCCGCCAGCGGGCTGTCCGAAGTCAACAGGCCGGCAAGGCGTGGACACTCTTCCGCGTGCGCGGTCTCGGCAAGAGATTCGCGTTCTTCACGCGCGTGCTCGGCATCGAGCGGGCTGAGCCGGCGCACCGGTTTGCCGAACCATGCCGACCCGTCTCGGCTTTCCTGTGCGACGTCTCCAGACATTCACCCATTCTTGCCTGTCGGAAAGACCATCGCAACCGATAGCCCCTGCCCGCTGCCGAAAATTTCCAGGCGGCCGCCGTGGAAGGTCATGACGGCCTTGGCCAGGCTCAGGCCCAGACCCGAACCCGGCTGCGTACGGCTTGCCTCGAGCCTGACGAACCGCTCGGTCACCCGCTCGCGGTCCGCATCGGGAATGCCGGGGCCGTTGTCACGGACCGTCAGGTGCGCGAAATTGCCCTCCCGAACCAGGGAAACCGAAACCGCCGGCTCCTTAGCAGCACCCGCGGAATATTTGATGGCGTTGTCGACGATGTTCGAAAGCGCTTGCCCGATCAGCTCGCGATTCCCGTCGATGTGTACCGGCTGAGGCGCGTCGGCGCCAAGTGTGACGCCCATTTCCTCCGCCGCCGGCTCGTACAGGTCAACGACGTCGGCAACGATAGCTGCAAGATCGACGCTGGTCGTCGTTTCGGCCGAGTAGCCGGCTTCCAGGCGCGAGATCATCAAGATCGCGTTGAAAGTGCGGATGAGCTGATCCGATTCGGCGATCGTCTGTTCCAGTGCCTCGCGGCAGGGGGCATCACCGCCGGTGCTGTTCAGGGCGGCTTCGGCGCGGTTGCGCAGGCGCGTCAGCGGCGTCTTGAGATCGTGGGCGATGTTGTCGGAGACCTGCTTCAGGCCCTCGTTGAGAGCGGCGATACGGTCGAGCATTGCGTTGAGATTTTCCGACAGGCGGTCGAACTCGTCCCCGGCGCTGGAAACGGGCAGCCTCCGGGTCAGGTCGCCGCCCATGATCTGGGCGCTGGCTTCGGAGACGCTGTCGATGCGCTTGAGGGCGGTGCGGCCGATAAAGTACCAGATCAGAATCGCCCCGAGCCCCATCATGCCAAGGGCCGCCATCAGGGCCCTGCGGACGACGAGGCGGAATTTCTCCGGCTCGCCCAGATCCCGGCCGACAAGCAGGATCATGTCGTTGGGCAGCCGGATCACCTGGGCCACGGCAGTATGCCGCAACTTCCCGCCGTCCTCCTGGGCTTCGCCGTAGCGGCGGTAGGCGAAGGGCCGGCTCGTCCAGCCTACCGAATCGAGCACGCCGGGTTCTATCGCCTCGACATTGCCGGACAGGATAAGGCCGTTGGGGTTCGTGATCAGATAGAGATTGGCACTCGGCTGCCGCGAGCGCAGGTCCATCACGCGGATCAGTGTCGGCAGCCCGCCGCGCCGGTATGCCCGGGAAAGCCCGTTCACCTCTTCGACGATCGCCTCGCGCGTCTGCGCGGTCAGCATGCGCACCGACAGCGAGGTCACGTAGAAGACAAGAACCACCGCGCAAACGGTGAACAGCAGAAGATAGAGTGCGGAAAGTCGCGCCGCGGTCGTCTTCATGATGGCCGGCATGGCAGGCATCAGTCGGCCCGGAGCATGTAGCCCGCGCCACGAACCGTATGCAGGACGGGTTTGTCGAAGCCCTTCTCGATTTTGCCGCGCAGGCGCGAGATATGCACGTCGATGACGTTGGTCTGCGGATCGAAGTGATAGTCCCACACATTCTCCAGGAGCATGGTGCGGGTCACCACCTGGCCGGCATGGCGCATGAGGTATTCGAGCAGGCGAAACTCGCGCGGCTGCAGGACGATCTCCTGGCCGTCGCGCCGCACAGTGTGGGACAGGCGGTCGAGCTCCAGGTCGCCCACCCGATAGACGGTTTCCACGTCCTTGGCACCGCCGCGGCGTTTCAGAACCTCGACGCGGGCGAGCAGTTCGGAGAAGGCATAGGGCTTGGTCAGGTAGTCGTCCCCGCCGGCGCGCAGGCCGGTCACCCGGTCGTCCACCTCGCCCAGGGCGGAGAGGATGAGCGCCGGCGTGGCATTGCCCTTGGAGCGCAGCTCGGCGATGATCGACAGTCCGTCGCGACGCGGCAGCATGCGGTCGATGACGAAGACATCGTAGCTGCCGCCGTCGGCCAGCGCGAAGCCGGTTTCACCGTCGGGAGCCACATCCGCGATGTGGCCAGCTTCCGAAAACGCCTTTTTCAGAAAGCTCGCGGCCTCGTGGTCGTCTTCGATCACCAGAATCTTCATGTCGGTACATATACCCGGATCGCGGGGCGCTGGACAGAAACCCGCGCCGCCGCGAAAAGCGCGCTTTGGCGGCGGCGCGGGAAGCGGCCCGCCCGCCCCCGCCAAAGGCGAGCCGCACTTCCAGGTCAGCCGATGGGCAGTGCAGCGAAGCTGTTGGCGCCTTCGCGCTCGATCTGCACCAGAACCGCGCCACGGCCGGCCTCCGACGCCGCGTCGACCGCGGCGCGCAGGTCATCCAGCGACTCCACCGGCTGCGAATTGACCGACCGGATGATGTCACCCGGCATGAGGCCGGTCTCCGCCGCTGCGCTGCCCGGATCCACATCGGTGATGACGAGCCCGCCGCCATCCTCCGCCGGTGTCACCGAAAAGCCGAAATCGGTGGGCGTCGCCGGCGCCGGAGCGCCCGGCGCCACGGCGGTCTGTTGCTCGTCCGGCATTTCGCCGAGCTTCACATCGATGTTTTCGGGTTGGCCGTTGCGCCACACGGTGACTTGCACGCTCTCGCCCGGGTCACGGTTGCCGATGTTGCGTGCAAGCTCACGCGGCGAGGCGACATTCTCGCCGTCAATGGCGATGACGACGTCCCCTGCCCGCATGCCCGATTCGGCAGCCGGTTCGCCTTCATTGGCGTTCTCGATGAACACGCCCTGGCTCTTTTCCAGACCGACCGCGTCTGCCATCTCCGGTGTCAGTTCCCTGATCTGCACGCCAAGCCAGCCGCGTTCGATCGTGCCGTCATCGATCAGGTCCGTCACGACGGATTTGGCGAGGTTGGCGGGGATCGCAAAGGCGATGCCGACATTGCCGCCGGAAGGCGAGAAGATCGCGGTGTTGACGCCGACGACCTTGCCGGAAAGGTCAAAGGTCGGACCGCCGGAGTTGCCACGGTTCACCGCCGCGTCGATCTGCAGGAAATCGTCGTAGGGACCGGCATTGATGACACGGCTGCGCGCCGAAACGATGCCGGCCGTAACCGTTCCGCCAAGACCGAACGGATTGCCGACGGCGACCACCCAATCACCGACCCGAACATTGTCGTCATCGGCGAAATCGACATAGGTGAAGTCCCGGTCGGCATCGACCTTGAGCACCGCCAGGTCGGTCCGTGGATCAGTGCCGACCAAATCCGCGGAAAGCTCGGTGCCGTCGTCGAGGACCACGACATAGTCGTCGCCACCCTGGATCACGTGATTGTTCGTCACCAGATAGCCGTCCTCAGAAATGAAGAAGCCTGATCCCTGGGCCATGGGGCGCTCACGCGGCGGACGCGGCGGTCCGGAGCGCCCTTCCCCGCGATGGCCGAATTGATCGAAGAAGCGCCTCAGGGGATGATCGTCGGGAAGATTCTCAAAGCCCGGCATATCGAAAAAGGGGCTTCCGGCCATTTCGCTTTGCGGCGGCGTCTTGCCGCTGACGCGAACGCTCACCACCGCCGGGGACACCGCCTCCACGACGTCGGCGAAGCTGGGCGCCTGCACCGGCTTTTGAAGCTCGACCGGATCAGCCAGGACGGGCAGCGACCCGACACCAACCGCACCGGCGCCGATGGCGCCGGCCACCGCCAGCGAGGCGACCGCGGCGACGAGCCGGGAACGCACTTTGGACGTGGTTTTTTCAGAGTTCATGGCGGAATTTGCTCCTCTTGCCATTCACAGTCATCGTAGATTGCGTGAGCGCATCTCTGCGTCTTCCAGGCGACACATAAGCGCTACCACCTTACGATGCCATTTCCTCCGAATGAAACTTTGGTAATCTTCGCAGCCGTTGGAGCGGCTTAGTTGCGCTCGTTGAGTATTTTCTCGAGCGTCTTTTCCTCTTCCGCCGACAGGGCGGCGGTGCGGCCACCTCTCCGGCGCAAGCTCACAAGGAGGAGCATCCCGCCTCCCAGGAGCACGAGGACGGGCGTTGCCCAAAGCAGCGCGTTGCGCAGACTGAAGCGGGGCTTCAGAAGCACGAACTCCCCATAGCGGGACACCACGTAGTCGAGCACCTCCGCATCCGTATCACCGGCACGGATGCGTTCGCGCACGAGGACGCGCAGGTCACGGGCCAGTTCGGCGTCGGAATCGTCGATGGACTGGTTCTGACAGACCATGCAGCGCAATTCCGCGGAGATTTCGCGCGCGCGCTGCTCGAGGGCGGGATCGCCCAGCATCTCGTCGGGCTGCACCGCATGCGCCGGAACGGCGAGCGCCAACAGGAGCGACAGGAAAGCAGCACGCATCATCCGCGCTGTCCTTCAGCACCTGCCAGCGCAGCCTTGCGGCCGGCCGGCGCGCCTACGCGCAATCGGCGGTCCATCAGCGACAGGCTTCCTCCGGCGACCATGACCAGGGCACCGAGCCAGATGAGCGTCACCATGGGCTTCCACCAGATGCGGACGACCCGGCCGCCGTCGACGGTGGGATCCCCGAGCGAGACGTAAAGCTGGCTCAGGCCCATCGTCCGGATCCCGGCTTCCGTGGTCGGCGTGCCGCGCGCGGTGTAGACCCGCTTGGAGGAAACGATCTCCCCCAGTCGTCGGCCGTCCGTTTCGGACAAGAGGAACCGCCCCCGCTCTTCCGTATAGTTAGGGCCGGTGAAGGGCCGCATGCCTTCAAACTGCAGCGTAAAGCCGCTGATCTCGGTCGACTGGCCGGGCTGCATGGTCAAGATGCGCTCCGTCTCCAGCGCCGTAACGCAGACAACGCCGAGGGTGGTGAGGCCCAGCCCGGCATGGGCAAGCGCGCTTCCGAAGACGGAAAGCGGCAACCCCTTGAACCTCCGCAGGCTCGTTGCGATCGGCGCCTTGCCCGCCCCCGCCTTGAGCGCCAGGTCGGTAAGCGCTCCGAAGACGAGCCACAGGCCGATGCCGATCCCCGCCGCGGCAAGGGCGGTGGCCCGGTCGACGAGGAAATAGGCGAAAAATGCGCCGAGCACCGCCATGGCAAATGCGAGGTGCAGGCGCTGGGCGGCCGCAAGCAGGTCGCCCCTCTTCCACGCCAGGACCGGCCCGAAGGGGACGGCGACGAGCAGCGGCAGGAAGAGCGGCACGAAGGTGAGGTTGAAGAAGGGGGCGCCGACCGAGATCTTCTCCCCCGTTATTGCCTCGACGACGAGCGGATAGAGCGTTCCCACCAGAACCGTTGCCGCGGCGGTGGTGAGCAGAAGGTTGTTGAGGACCAGCGCCCCCTCCCGAGAGATCGGCGCAAACAGACCGCCGGGCGCGAGCGCCGCCGCGCGCAGTGCGAAAAGTGCCAGCGCCCCACCGATGAAGAAAACCAGGATGGCCAGAATGAACACACCCCGGGTCGGGTCGGAGGCAAAGGTGTGGACCGACGTCAGCACGCCGGAACGCACCAGGAAGGTTCCCAGCAGCGACAGCGAAAAAGTGAGGATGGAAAGCAGCACCGTCCAGATTTTCAGCGCCGAGCGCTTTTCCATCACGAGCGCGGAATGGAGCAGTGCCGTCCCGGTAAGCCACGGCAGGAAAGACGCGTTCTCAACCGGGTCCCAGAACCAGAAACCGCCCCAGCCGAGTTCGTAATAGGCCCAGTAGGAGCCGACTGCGATGCCGCCGGTCAGAAAGGCCCAGGCGGCCAGCGTCCACGGCCGCACCCAGCGCGCCCAGGCCGCGTCGATACGCCCCTCGATCAGGGCGGCAATCGCGAAGGAGAAGGAAATGGAGAAGCCGACATAGCCGAGGTAAAGCAAGGGCGGGTGGATCGCCAGACCGACATCCTGGAGGATGGGGTTGAGGTCGCGCCCCTCGATCGGTGCCGGCTGCAACCTTGCGAACGGATTGGAGGTGAACAGGATGAACAACAGGAAAGCGGCGGCCACGAGCCCCTGCACCGCCAGAACATTCGCCTTCAGGCTCGGCGGCAGGTTGCGGCCGAAAGCGGCCACCAGCGCACCGAACAGCGACAGAATGAGGACCCACAGAAGCATCGAGCCTTCATGGTTGCCCCAGGTGCCGGTGATCTTGAAGAGGAGCGGCTTGGCCGAGTGCGAATTCTCCCAGACGTTGGCGACGGAAAAGTCCGACTGAACATAGGCGAGAACGAGCGCGGCGAAGGAAATGGCGAGGAACGCAAAGCCGGTGATCGCGACCGGTCCGCCCACATGCATCAGCCGCGCACTACCGATCCGCGCTCCGACAAACGGCACGCAAAACTGCACCAGCGCGAGCGCCAGTGCCAAAACGAGGGCAAAATGGCCAAGTTCAACGCTCATCCTGCACCCCTACTCCTCCTGCCAAACGCCGCGTTCCTTCAGGCTGTCGGCCACCTCGCGCGGCATATAGGTCTCGTCGTGCTTGGCGAGCACGGTGTCGGCCAGGAAAGTCCCATCGGCACCGATAACCCCTTCCGTCACCACGCCCTGCTCTTCCCGGAACAAGTCTGGCAGGATGCCATCATAGACGACCGGAACCGAATTTCCGTGATCGGTGACGGAAAAGCGCACGCGCGTACCCTCCCCTCGGACAATGGACCCTTCCTCCACCAATCCGCCGAGGCGGATACGCTCACCGGCGACGGCCGATTGGGAAAGCAGATCCGACGGCATGTAGAAATAGGAGGTCTGCTGGCCCAGCGCATAGAATGTCAGACCGGCCGCCAGGGCCAGGAATGCCATTCCCATACCGATCACCGATAATCGCTTCTGTTTCCGCGTCACATCCCACCTACTCGCTTCGTGAAATGCCGAGTGTCTCGGCATAGTCTATCAGCGCAGTGGCTTCGGCGCTTTGCCCATCAAGGGCGGCTACGGCCCGCTGCAGGGCATCTGCCGCCTCTTCCTGCCTGCCCAAAACCACATAGGAACGCAACAGCCGCCGCCAAGCGTCAGTATCCGACGGATCCTCCCGCAGCCGCGCATCCAGACTGGACACCATTCCTTCGATCATCTCCTGGCGTGCCTGAGGAGACATCTGATCTGCCGCCGCAAGATCCTCCTGCGTAGGGTCTTTTTGTCCTGGCTGATCATCCTCCCGCGGGCCTGCCGAAAGACCGGCAACGGCGCGGTGTGCCGCCTGCCGCCACGGGGACTCCTCCGGCAGGTCCGCGGCAAGCGCATTCCACATGCTGCGCGCATCAGCGGCATTTCCCTCCTGGGCGCGGGCCATCGCCATGAAGAAGCGGGCACGCGGATTGGCCCCGTCCAGCGACAATGCACGGGCAAAAGCCGCTTCGGCGTCAGCCGTAACGATACCGCCCGCCTGACCGACCAGCGCCTCGCCGAGTGCGGCCTCGCGGGCAGCGCTCGCTCCGCTAAGTTCGATCGTCTTGCGATACGCATCCACCGCATCGGAATAACGGCCGAGACGCGCATAGATGGGGGCAAGCGTTTCCCAGCCGCGAACATCGTCGGGGTTGCTGGCCAGAAAGGCTTCGGCGCGCGCGATCAGCTCCTCGACGGTGGCCTGCGCAGGATCCCCGGCCAGGCGCTGCTCGAGCGGCGACGCCGGCATGCCGGGCGAGCCTGTCAGAGCATAGAGGCTCCAGCTCAGCACGGGCACGACCAACACCGCCACTGTGGCGACCGCCCGCGCCGTGCGGCCGGAAGCGGTCCAGCTGCCGGGGCTGTCTTCCTGCTCCAGGCGCAGAATCCGGCGGCCGATCTCGGCACGTGCCTCGGTCGCGTCCTCTTTGCTGATCAGGCCGCGGCGCATCTCCTGCTCGAGTTCGGCGAGTTGATCGCGATAGACGCTCAGATCATGCTGCGCGCCCGATGCCACCTTCCGGCGGCCGCGCAAGAAGGGATACATCACCGCCAGTGAGGCAGCGAGCGTCAGAAGCGCGGCAAGAACCCAGAACAGCATGCCTTCAATTATCCGTCATACCGGACGCTGCCAACTCCCGAAGTATGCGGCCTTTTGGCATAACGCCTGGCATCGCATCAGTTCAGCAGAGTCCAGCTTCCGTCTGCGTTGCGGCAAGCGGTACCGCGCACCGAACGAGCGGCCCCTCCCGCGCGCACCACATGGGTGTAGGGCCGGCAATCCTGCGACCCCACCCGATAGGGTTGGGCCGCCGTCACCGTACCACCATGGCCGGTCCCTTCGTCGCCCCAGGCGACGGGCTCTCCGGCCGGAGTCGATTCAAGCGCACGATACTCGGCGTTGATGGCCGCCAGACGCTCGCCGCGCGTCAATTCGGCGCCGCTGATCGCCACCAGGGATCCGCCGACAAGCCCCCCTACCGGATCTACGCCCTTCGTTTCCACCGGCTGCGTGAGCCCCCCTTGATAGGTTTCACCGAGGTTCGCAGCGCAGCCAGAAAGGGCGAGGATCGCAACACCGGCAGCCATTCTAGATTTCATTGCTGTCCACCCGCTCAATCGTACGTTTGCAAAGGCGCCGCCTCCTATAGAGCATGTTTGACGGAACTTTGTTCAAATCCGAAGCACGTGCATGCGCCAAGTTACGCGCTCACGAGTTTCACTTCCACCTTGAGACCGCCGAGCGCGGAACGGTCCAGCTTCAGTGTCCCCCCATACTCCTCCACCAGATCGGCGACAATGGCCAGCCCCAGCCCGCTTCCGGGCTTGCTCTCGTCCAACCTGCGACCGCGTTGCAAGGCCTGCCGGGCCTGGTCCTCCGGGATCCCCGGCCCGTCGTCCTCTATGAGGATAGCAAAGCTGCGGCGGTCCACCGTATCTTCAGGCGGCGCCTCCAGGATCAGCGCGACTCGGCTTTCGGCCCATTTCATCGCATTCTCCAGGAGATTGCCCGTCATCTCCTCGAGATCCTCCCGCTCGCCTGCGAAGACTACATTCTCCGGTGGCAGGCGAAGCTCCAGCCGCTTTTCGGGATTGAGCTTTCCGGCGACCCGCGCCATGCGCTCCAGGGTCTCGTTGACGGGGCTGCGCAAAGCGAGGGAATTACGCTGGGCTGCAGCACGCGCGCGTTGAAGATAATAGTCGATCTGCTGCCGCATTGCCGAAGCCTGGGCGGAAATCAATGCACCGCGCTGCCCCTCCATCGCCCGGCCCTCGTTCATCAACACGGCAAGTGGCGTTTTCAGGGAGTGGGCGAGATTGCCCACCTGCTTACGCGAGCGCTCGATGATACGGCGGTTGCTTTCGATCAGAGCATTCGTCTCTTCCGCCAGCGGCACGATCTCGCCGGGAAACGGGCCGGAAAGGCGTTCGGCGGTGCCGGCGCGGATATCGGCCAGCGCCAGCCGTATGCTCCGCAGCGGCCTCAGCGCGAGCAGGATCGCGAACGCGTTGATGGCTACCGTGCCAAGTCCGAATAGCGCCAGATACGTAAAGAGCCGCCGCGTGAAATTTGCGATCTCATCTTCCAGTTCGCTGTGGTTGCCCATGACCCGAAACCGGGCGATGCGCTCGTCCTCCCCGAGCACGATCTCCGCTTCGAGAACCTGGATCGTCTCCCCCCCGGGGCCCCGCGCCAGATAGGTGCGCTGATACTCCCGGTTGAACGGCACGGCGGCGGTGGAGGGAGAAGAGATCGTGCGCGTCAAAGAGGCCGAACGCAGGGGATTATGCAGGGAATCCGATGCCGGTTCGACAGCCCAATACCAGCCGGACTCCGGTTCGGAGAAACGCAGGTCACCCAGATTGGGACTTCCCTCGAGTCTGCCCGCGTCCGAGGCGCTTACCGACGCGATCAGGTTGAAAAGATGTGCCGACAGAACCTCTTCGAAGCCGCGGTTGCTGACTTGCCTGAAGAGCGTCGAGATGACCGTGGCGATCACCACGAGTGCAATGACGGCCCAGATGGTGGAGAACGCAACGACGCGGAACGTCAGCATTCGAGGCATGCGCCGGAGGCGCGCTAGAGACGAGTTCAGCCGCGTGCGCACCCGCCCGGCCTGCTCATTCACTTGGCTCGCGCATGCGGTAGCCCATGCCGCGCACGGTCTCGATCAAGTCGGAGCCCAGCTTCTTGCGCAAACGACCGACAAAGACCTCTATCGTGTTGGAATCCCGGTCAAAATCCTGGTCATAGAGATGTTCGACAAGTTCGGTGCGCGAGATAACCGAACCCTTGTGGTGCATCAGATAGGCCAGCATCCGGTACTCGTGCGATGTCAGCTTCAGGGGGACACCGTTGATGTCGGCCTTGGAGGCGCGGGTATCCACTCTCAACGGGCCGCAGTAAAGTTCCGAGGAGGCATGACCGGTGGCCCGGCGAATGAGCGCGCGCAAGCGGGCCAGGACCTCCTCCATGTGAAACGGTTTCGTCACGTAGTCGTCGGCGCCTGCATCTATGCCGGAAACCTTGTCGCTCCAGCGATCGCGCGCGGTCAGGATCAAAACCGGCATCGTCCTGCCGTCCCGGCGCCAGCGTTCCAGAATGCTGATTCCGTCCATCCGCGGCAGGCCGACATCGAGCACCACGGCATCATAGGGCTCCGTATCACCCAGAAAATGGCCTTCCTCCCCGTCGAACGCCTTGTCTACGACATAGCCTGCATCCTGCAGAGCGGCGCTGATCTGCCGGTTGAGATCGAGATCATCTTCGATAACGAGTATCCGCATGAAACCGCTACGCTTTTAAGAGACACCTTTGGATGAACAACCGTGTGCCGAATCCGGCTATTGCAACGGAACGGTGAACTCCCGGCGCCGCGGCCGCTCTCCGCCCTGCCCCGGGACCAACACCACGATCCTGCAGACGGTCTGGCCGCCGCTTGATTCGGTCGAAGCCTTCGCCAGCGTCCCACCGTTCTCGGCCGCGATACGCTGGCCGATGGCATAGCAGTCTGCATCGCTCTGGGCGAGCAAAATCGGCTTTTCGGGCCAATTCTGGCCGTATGCCGTGGAAACCGACGCAGCCGAGCCCCATACGAGCAAGGCAAGCCAAAGGGATGTGCGGCGGTTCGATTTCATGTCGCTGATCTAACGTATGACTTCTGAATGTGGGATGAACGGTGTGCGGTCCGCACACGCCACGACTTGCGCATGCGGACCGTTCCGTCAGCCGATTCGGCTATCCGCTGTGACGCGACCGACAATCGCCATCAGGCCGGAGATCGCTGTGACCGCCTGCAGTATCATTTCGGAAACCGCCTCGCCGTCCCGTTCCTCCACGGGAAAACCCAACAAGCCTCCCACCGCGGTGGCCACGGTCACCAGGGAGGCCCAGATGGTGCGGGACAGATACCAGGGTTTCATTGCATTCATTGCAGTCTCCTTTTTGGCCTATTCCATATCTCCGTGCGGATCGTGCGCCGCAGCGCTATACCCGCACCGACTGTGGCGCTGACCTGCCTGATCGTGACGTCGATCGCCGGCGGCACTCCCCCGAAATCGGCTTGCATCGTCGTCGCTCCGTAGGTCCATTCCCGGTTCGTGCGATCGACCGTCCGCAGCGCCGCCCCATCCTGCGGAGCGACCTCCACGCGATAAAGCTCCTGCGCCTCACCCAGCGGTATATCCCCGGCCATCCAGTTGTCGGCGCCGATGCGTCCACGCCGTATCCAGGAAAGGTGCAGGTCGCCGTCACGCCAGCGTCCCTTCAGCCGCGTACCCGCATAATTCCGTTCCACGGCCTTGATGAAGCGCGCCGAAAGATTGGCGGCGTTGTCGGCCGTGCGCATCCGCGTCAGGGTCACCTCGCCGCTTCCCACGAGCCGGCGGATCAACGGCACCGGCTTCGGCGTCGTGGTCAGGAGCTGCATCGGCCGCGGCCCCAGCCGCAGGCCGAACTGCAGCATGTCGAAACAGGCTTCCGCATGCTTCCATTTCGCCACCTCGTCACACCAGGCGGCCTCGAATTGCGGCCCGCGCAAACTGTCCGGGTCCTCCGACGAAAACACCTGCGCCACCGCGCCGTCGTCCCACACGAGCCGCCGCCGGCTCGGCTCGTAGCGCGGCCGGTCGCCGCGCGAGACGGCCAGGAGCCCAGACGGTCCCTCGATCATCACCTCGCGCACGTCGGCCAGCGTCTCGCCGACCAGCGCGATCCGCTTGTATCTCTGCTCCGCGAAAGGGGGCAGGCCCCGCACGAGCGCGTTGACCCACTCCGCGCCAAGCCGCGTCTTGCCGCATCCGCGCCCGCCCATCACCAGCCAGGTATCGCGAAGCCGCGCCCCCACCGGGTATTGCGGCACGCGCGCATGGCCGAACCATTCATCGGGAATCTGGAGCGCCAGCCTCCCCTTGAGGTTCGCCGCCGCCCAGGCTTGCTGCGAGTTCACAAGCAAGCTCCACGATGCGGGCATCGATGAGGGCAAGTGCGGCGGCCAGTTCTGCATCGTTCTTCTTCTTCTTTTCTGCAGCACGCTCGGGAACGCGGGTCATTTCACCGAGCTTTTCGACCATCCTCAGCATGGCCGACAGCGCGTCGATGCGCGCCTTGTCGTAAGTCCCTGCGGCCCGCCCCTCGGCGCTTGCCGCCTCCAGATCACCCACCAGCCGGTCCGACAGCGCCATAAGCCGCCTTTCCAGTGCCTCGGGATCGGAAAGGGAAAATTCTTCCGGCGCACGCCATCCTTCCTCCCGCGCCCGCCTTTCGAGATAGGCCTCCGTCCGCCCCGAGATCCGCGCCAGAAGATCCAGGCTCGCCGGCACCCCTTCATAGAGCGCCCGCACCGCCGTAAGCACACCTGCAGCCGATTCCGGCAATCCGCCTCTCCCATCCAGCCAACAAAAAAGCGCTGGGCCCGAAAGCCGCAGCGCTCGCAAATCTCCATGCCGGAAGGGACGAAACAGCACCGCTAAACACCGCGCCGCCGCTGAACCCACTTTTCCGACGATGCCTGAACCCTACCAAACCACCGTCACGGCGTCAAGGACTTTTTTCCTAATTATATACTTGACGTACTAGGTGCAAAATGCAAAATGATTCGCGACAGGCCGGCGATGAAGATCTTGAGGCGAAGATAGCGGAGGTAATACTCCGCTATCTAAAACCGTGGTCTCAGGAGAGGGAAACGGGCGACGAGCGTTTCGATGAACTGGTTCTCACCGAAGAGGACGCTTGCGTCTACCTCGCGGATTTGGTGGGTCAATTGGTTCGAGAGGGCCGCCCTCTCTCCATGGAAGAGAGGCAGAAGCGCGACGGAGATCCCACCAAAGGGTCTCAAGTCGCTTAGCGACGGATTCCAAATCCGCTATGTGATACTCCTTTTCTCCGCTCGCTTGCTTTCTGGTTTTCGCGCGCCATTCACGGTGCTTTTTAAGGGCTTCTGTGAAAAGAGGGGTATCTAGGGCTCTTATATCATCGAGTCGTTTCTGGTTTTCGAGATGCCATGCCTCTCTCCATTCATTGCTCCGCAGGATGACCATCTGCTGAGTGGCATCGAAGTCCATTTCGGCATGCGCTAGATCACATCTAATGTCATATAGATGCATGAACTCACCCAAGAGGGTGCTAAACTGAGAATGCGAAGGATCGTTGCCAACTAAGTGGTAAACCAATCTCCTACAATGACGAGCGCGGATGTGAGGTTTTGCGCCGGCTGGTGGGTGGTAATTGCCTACTTCATAAAAGGGCTTTTGGGGCCGTTCCTCTCCAGGAAAGTAGCTCGGAATTCTGGAGTATCGCGCCCTCACCTTCATCTGGAGATTGGCAATCTCGCTCCAAACCCATTGGTCGAGTCGTGACCATCGCGTTATGATCTGGCCGACCAATAGAAGCGCACGATCACTGAACGGGTCAGGTTGGAATGACGGGTATTCGCTCATGCCTATAGAACCCAAAGACAAAGACCAGAAGAAGGGCGACGAGGTATTGCGCCGCCTGTTGAAAACCCCTCCCGATCCGAAGACCGGGAAGGGCGAGAAGCGAAAGGACGCCGAGGATGAAAAAGAGGATAATCGATCTCGTCGCTAAGGCGCTTCGCGTCTCTGTCAAGATTGATGAAGTTTCCTACGGGGCCAGACTGAGGTCTAGCGAACCGGGGGATTCTCATCCAGCCACGCGTTCGTTCCTTTGATCGCGGTGCTGTAGTATTTGTTTTTGACCACTTCGTTGACCCAAAGCCGATCGTCCTTGTCGAGGTATTGCTTGAAATGGTCGTGAAGCGGCTTTGCCTTCGCGTCAGTGGCGACTAGCCACAGCGAGTATTGGGTGCGCTGAGCGCCGAAGCGCTTTAGTTCTTCCCACAGCGGTTCATAGTCGTGTGAACCTGACTCGTTTCGCAGGTCGTAAGCGAGAAGGTAGGATGTCATGTCGAAGTTTCCTGTATGAGGCCACAGGAAGGCTTGACGGAATCACCTATAGAATTAGTTTGGTGATTGTTCTTCAAGGCCGAGCCCCCATATGGCTTGGTTGACGATAACGGCGGTGACCACGAATCACCGCCGTTTTCCATTTGAGGGGAGTCAGCACCGTGGAAACAAGGGTGTTCCCGTTCCGTACACAGGAATCAGGAGTTGTCCCCACGCTTTTTTCGCAACCAGAGGAGTCGGCGCGCCTTCTGCTTAGGCGTAACGGGCTTCACCAATCCGCCGATAGGTGAGGCGCTTGTAGCGTGCGCCACGAAGCAGGTCTTCGGCGCGTTCTGCATCGCTGATCTTGAGCGCAGCACGGCGGTTATAACGGAAGTCGAACTCGGCAAGGTAGCGGTGAAGATGGGCTTCGCCGCAATGCTGGTAGACGCCGACCATGCCGCGCTTGAACACTGAAAACACGCTTTCAATCGTGTTGGAGTGGATAACCGCGCCATCCTCGTAGCGGACATACTCACCAGCGGAATGCTTGGTGGTCTTGTGATCGGCATATTCTTCGCCGGTGCGGGTGTAGAGGCGGCTTTCGTCTGTGTAGAGCGTAGACTTGCGGTCAGCATTGCGCACCAGTACGTCACGCACGGTCTCTTTCGTGGCGTCGTTCAGGTGGAACATGCGGGACTTGCCGCCACGCTCGACAAGGCCAACAACGATGCGCTTCTGTGCGCCGCCTGCCTTGCCTGATTTGGTGGGCTTGGCGATGCGGCCACGGGCCAGCTTACGGGGCGTCTCGCGCTTGCCGATGTACATCTCATCGGCTTCAACGGTCTTGCCTTCGCCGCCAAGCGGGCCGGACGTGCCGTTGTCTTCTTTCATGGCCTCACGAATGCGATGCGCCATGAACCATGCTGTCTTGTAGGTGACACCAAGCATGCGGTGAAGCTGGTGAGCGCTCATGCCCTTTTTCGAAGCGGCCATGAGATGCGAAGCCAGAACCCACTTGTTCAAATGAATATGGGAACGCTCAAAGACAGTGCCGACCGTGACGGAGAACGGCTTGCGGCATTCGTTGCACTTGTAGACGCCGGGGCGGGTTGATTTGCCCTGCATCTTCGAAATGCGAGCAGGATCGACGTTACCGCAATGCGGGCACACAGGACCGTTCGGCCAATGGATTGTCTCCAAATGCTCGCGGGCCTTGTTGGCGTCAGTGTAAATCTCGTTGGTCAGATCGAACATGGCCGTAACTCCTTGGCCCACTTATCGCAAATCGCGGCTAGTACGTCAAGTATATAATTAGGACTTTTTTCCTAATTATATACATCCGACGCAACAAAGCAGCAAAAACCACCTCCGCGAAAACACCACACGTTGCCGTTCTGTGACACGTCTTTACCCATTTTGCGTTCTCCCTTCCTCTCCGTCGGAATCCTCCTCCTGCGGTGTCGCAAATGTGCTAATCCTTTCCAAGGAGGGACATTTCCTTGCGCTCTTGCCGCGACCGGTTTCCGCGACAGATGTAAGGGCAAGGCTAAGGGAAGAGGCTGGGCGGCCGACAGATGGAAAACGGGCGAAGGTCGGACAAGGGGCGGGTACCGAGGGCGACGAGGCTCCTCGAAGTCGATGCTTGGATCGACTCCACGCTCTATGAAGCCGGCTTCAAACTGTCCGAGACCTGGGAAAACATCACGATCTTCTTCCGCCGCTTTCGTGTCTACGGCCCGCAGCGCGCGGTGGTGGAGTTCTTCAGCGAAGGTGTGACCCTGATTGCTGCCGGTGCCGTCATCATGCTGGCGCTGGCCATGCCCGCCTTCGAGGAGACCGCCGGCGACTGGCGCGTCCAGGACGACTATGCCGTCACCTTCCTCGACCGCTACGGAAACGAGATCGGCCAGCGCGGCATTATTCAACGCGATTCCGTGCCCGTCGGCGAGATGCCCGACCACGTGGTCAAGGCGGTTCTGGCCACGGAAGACCGGCGGTTTTACGAGCATTTCGGCATCGATTTTTTCGGCCTCCTGCGCGCCATGAGCGAGAATGTGCGTGCCAACACCATCGTCCAGGGCGGCTCCACCATCACCCAGCAGCTGGCCAAGAATCTTTTCCTGACCAACGAGCGCACGATGGAGCGCAAGATCAAGGAAGCGTTCCTGGCAATCTGGCTGGAAGCCAACCTGTCGAAGAGGGAGATTCTCCAGTTCTATCTCGACCGCGCCTATCTCGGCGGCGGCACGTTCGGCATCGCCGCCGCGGCCGATTTCTACTTCGACAAGGAGGTGAAGGACCTGGACCTTGCCGAGGCGGCCATGATCGCCGGTCTCTTCAAGGCGCCGGCGCGCTATGCACCGCACATCAACCTGCCGGCCGCCCGCGCCCGCGCCAACGAGGTTCTGTCCAATCTGGTCCAGTCCGGCTTCATGACGGAGGGGCAGGTCCTTTCGGCCCGGCTCAACCCCGCCAGTGCGGTGGACCGGGGCAAGCACGACAGTCCGGACTATTTCCTCGACTGGGCCTTCGAGCAGGTCAAGGAGATCGCGCCCGATGGCGCCACCCACTCGCTCGTCGCGCGCACGACCTTCGATCCCGACCTGCAGCACGCCGTCGAGGAATCGCTCGAATACCATCTGCGCCAGTATGGCGAGGACTATGACGTCAGCCAGGGCGCTGCGGTGGTTTTGGAGACCAATGGCGCCGTGCGCGCCCTCGTTGGCGGGCGCGATTATGGCCAGAGCCAGTTCAACCGCGCCACCCGGGCCGTGCGGCAGCCCGGCTCCTCCTTCAAGCCCTATGTTTATGCCACGGCGATGGAGGCGGGCTTCGAGCCGGGTTCGGTCATCTCCGACGGGCCGATCTCCTGGGGCAACTGGTCGCCGCAAAACTATACACGCCGCTATGCCGGCCGGGTGGACCTCGCCACCGCGCTCATCCATTCCTACAACACCGTACCGGTGCGCCTTGCACGCGATCATCTCGGCATCGAGCCGATCCAGAAGCTTACGAAGGCGATGGGGGTGGAAACGGAACTCAATGGCCACAAGACCATGGTGCTCGGCACCTCCGGTATGACCGTCATGGACCAGGTAACCGCGTACAGCGTCTTCGCCAATGGCGGGTTTGCGGGTATGCGCCATGGTATCCGACAGCTTCTCACCCACTCGGGAAAGGTCGTCTACGATGGCGCGCGCGACACCCCTGCCCCGCACCGCGTGCTCAGCGAGCAGGCGGTCTCGGCCATGAACAGCATTCTGGTCCAGGTTCCCGAACGGGGAACCGGACGGCGGGCTGCCCTTCCCCTGGCGCGCTCGGCCGGCAAGACCGGCACCACCCAGTCCTACCGCGATGGCTGGTATGTCGGCTACACCGGCAACTATGTTGCCGCCGTCTGGCTCGGCAATGACGACTACCATCCCACCAACCGCATGACCGGAGGCTCCCTGCCGGCCATGGTCTGGCAACGCTTCATGGCCTATGCGCATCGCAACATCGAGCTGAAGCCAATTCCCGGGATCGAGAACCCCCTGCCCGAGCGCGATGAAACAGTGGTCGCCGCGACGGATGGTGCGACGGGCGAAACGGATGATCTTGGCACGCGCACGCGCATTTTGCCGCCGGCCACCAAAGACGTCTTGGACGGCCTGCTCGAGCGCTTCCGTAGTGCGCCTGCCCTGGAGCAGAACGGGGGCCCCGAGGCGGTTTCGGCACTTTGACCCGTCAGCCGGCGACAACGCCCACGCTTGCACTGCAGCAGTGGGCTCGGCTATCCCCTTTTGAAAACATCCGTCGCGGACACTCATGCTGAAAACGGTATTCCTTGTCCTGCTCTCGCTCGTCATAGCGATCGGCGGAGGTGCGGCGAGCGTGTGGCTGATGCTGGAGGAGGCGCCGCCCATCGGCGCCGTCAGGGCGGGGCCGTGGACGGCTTATCCAAGCATGGGAACCCGTGAAGCCGATCCCTATTCCCGGGCGCGCTTTGCCCGCGAAGGCGGCATCCCGCTTGGCCGCTCGGAAGGCATCGTTTTCACCGCCATGCGGGATTCGGCCGGGCAGAGTCTCAGTCGGAGCTGCACCTACAGGATCGAGGGACCGATGCCGGTGGCGCGTCTTTGGACGCTTTATGCCGCCGCGCCCGGCGGCGCGCTGCTGCCTCCGCTTCATCGCCGTCAAACCGCCCTGCACTCCTGGCGGATTCTGCGCACGCCCGACAACGGCTTCGCGATCACCGTCTCGCCCCATCCCGCACCGGGAAACTGGCTGGCTCTCACCGGCACGGGGGAGTTGCGCCTCGTGCTCACTCTCTTCGACACGCCGGCGACCAACGGTGCTGAAGCACAAGGGCTTTCACTGCCGGAAATCACAAGGACGGGGTGCGATGCTTAGGATCCTCCATGCCGTCCTGCTCGGACTCGTCGGGGCGGCCATCGTGCACATCGTCATCCTCGTCCTGGTGCCGCGCTATTCCACTGAGGATGTCTGGACCCGTCTGTCCGCTGTCGCACGCCCCTTCGAAACGGTCCGCCTGGAGCGGGCGGTCCTCGGTGCGGACGTTCCAGAGCCGGCCAATCCCTTTATCGAGGCCGCGGTCTGCCCGTTCGATCTCGGCGACGGGACACTTCACGTTCGCGGCAGCGGCGCGGTCCCCTTCTGGTCCATGTCCATCTACGACCGCAACGGACTCAACGTCTTCAGCATCAGCGATCGGGCGATGGCGGGCAAGGACCTCGATCTCGTCGTCCTGACTCCGGAGCAGATGCTGCGGATGCGGCGGGCCGTTCCGGCGGCGTTCCGCGATTCGGTGTTCATCGAGGTCGATTCCGCGGAGGGACTGCTGCTCTTTCGCGCCTTCGTTCCCGACGAGACGTGGCGCGGCGTCGCCGAGACCTTTCTGGAAGGCATCCGCTGCGCGCCCGGACAGGCCGACTGACGGCCTTCAGCGCTTCTTCCGCCGCTTGGCACTGCGCGGGCCGGCGGAAACCTTCTTGCAAGCTGCGGATTGTACGCGCTCATAGCGCACACCGGGGAAAATGATGACCTCGGCGCCCCCGGCCGGGAGCGCCCGCCGCGCGCGTGCCGGCGTATGGTCGGGCTTGAAGGAAAAGATCGTGGCCATATCTCACGTTCCCGCATCGTGCCGGAGTGGGTACGCAACGCCTCCGCGCGTCATCAACGCCGATTATGGTTAAAAAACCCTTTATGCAACCCGCCCCGGCGCACCCCCCATGGTGAAGACTTTGCTTAACGGCGCGGTTAATGGGTCGCTAACGCATTCCCGATAATTTGAGCGAAACGGGCACGGTGGTCACCGCCGTGCCGAATTAACCCATGTTGTGTCCAGGCGTTGCTGCGTGTCGACTGCGGATTTCAGGCATATCGCGTTCAGGGGGCAGGCGGGCAATGGAGAGCGGCTCTTCCGTGCGGCCATCTCCAGCTTTTGCAGCCTCGCCCGGCCGACGCGCAATGAGCTCGTCCAACTCGACGATCTCGCCCTCGGCCTCTACGATTCCGTGCCGGCCGAGGCGCGCCGTTTCGCTGCGGCGGCGCTCTGCGAATGCGATCCAGCCCCGCCCGGGCTCGTGCGCAGGCTCTGCGCCGAGCCCGTGGGAATTTCTGCGCCGCTCCTGGTGCGTTCACGCACCCTCGGCGATGTCGATCTGATCAGGCTCATCGCCCGCCACGGCCTGCCGCATGCGCGCGCCATTGCCAGGCGTGACGACCTCAATCCCGTGGTGGCCGACCTTATCCGTGCGCTCATCGCGCGGGCAGAAAGCGCAGCCGAAATCTCCGGCAATTCGGAACAAGCTGAAGACGCGCTGGAAGAAGCACGCCGACAACTGCGCGCGGTCATGCGGGAAGCGGAGGAAAGGAAAGCCGAAACAGAGGAAACCCGCGAGATCGCTTTGCATGGATCGGAAGAGACGTACCGCCGCTTGCGGGATTCCGTGCTTGCCGGGGACAAAGCCGCGTTCGCCGCCGCGCTCGCCGAGGCGCTCTCGATTTCGCTGTCAGAGGCGCGCCGCCTCGCCGACGGCATCGTCTACTCCGATCTCCTCACCGGCTTGAAAGCACTCGGACTGACGGTCGAACAAGCGTTTCTGATCAGTGCGACGGCCTACCCGGCCCAGTTGGCGCATGCCGCCGGCATCCGCCTCTTCGTAGAGCGCTACCAAGCCACCTCGGTGGAAAGTGCGCGGGAAAAGGTCGTCTTCTGGCGCCTGAAGGGGCAGCGAACGGGTGCCGCACATCAGTCGCTGGCCAGCGCCAGATAGCTGTCCACCTCCGCGGCCGTCTCGATCTCGACGATCCATACGTCCGGGTCGAAGCGAATCTCGCGCTCCAGGCGTTTTTCCACCGCCTCCTCATCTCCCGTGGCGGAAAGACGCACGAACTGCCGGTCACTCGGTCGCGCCTCGTCATAGCTGGTCTGCGAGGCCGGCGCGAAGAGCTCCAGTTCGCCCAGGCGCGTGCGCCGAATCACGAAGATGGCGCCTGCCTCCTTCGCACCCCTGCGCCTGACCGCCGCGAAACCGCCGTCGGAGAAAATGCGCCTCACCAGCACCGACACCCACAAGTCGCTGGTCACGCGCATTGAGCGGTCCTCAATCGGCGGATCAGTTGGTCAGCCCGATTTCGCGCATCTTGGAAAGAAGCGGTTCGTCCGGTTCGCCCGTCACCGGCAGGCCGAACAAGGACTGGAACTCGCGGATCGCCCCGCGCGTGTTCTCGCCCAGGACACCGTCAACCTCGATATCGTCGTTGCCGAAGGCCTTCAGGGCCGCCTGGACGCGCTCGACCGTCGGATCGCCCGCTGCCTGCGCGGCGGCGGTATCCAGGGAAGCGGTCTGCACCGCCCCATCGGCTTGCGGCGCCGGGCGTGGCGCAGGACGCGGCGGGGCAGCATTCGCGGTCGCCTCTTCCAGACCGAGCTGCTGCAGCAAGGGCGCATCGATCTCGCCGTTTTCCTCGAGTCCGACGATGCGCCGGTATGTCTCCACCGCCCCGCGCGTCTGCGGTCCCGTCAGGCCATCGACCGGCCCGCGGTAAAGCCCCAGTTCGCTGAGAACGTTCTGTACCGCCCGCACCGTCGGATCACCTGCCTCAGCAGGCTGAGTGTCCGTGTCCTCGGCAACCGAGCCGGTTGTCTCGGGTTCCGGTGCCGGCTGCCGCCGCGGTTCGGCGGGCGCGCGGCGCGCCTCTTCGCGCGGTACGGCTTGAGGTTGAGGAGCCATGTCCTGCTCGGGCACGGCGAATTGAGAGGCGCGCGTCGACACGAAAGCGCTGGGGTGCATCTGCGGCTGATACCATAGTGCGTTGGCCGAAACGAAGGCCAGCGACACGAAAAAGGCCGTCGTTCCCCCCACCGCAATCGGATTGCGCGCAACGGCGGACCCCGCGGCAGAAAGCCCCGCACCGAACCAGCCGCTACGCCGGCGGCGTTCAGGCGCTCTTGCGTAGTGTTTCATCGTTCCACTCGCCACTCCAGTTCGCTCCGCCGTCCGCGGCACCTGCAACCTCCAGTTCCTCGTCTCGCCTCACATCGCTGGCCGGCAGCGAAACGTGCACGCGTGTGCCGGCGCCCGGCGCGCTCTCGATGCTCATGCCGCCGCCCTGCAGGCCCACCAGCCCCTTGACCAGCGCCAACCCGAGTCCCGTGCCCTGGCGCGAATAGCCGTTCTGCACCTGCGTGAAAGGCGTCCCTACCCGCTCCAGGTCATCGGCGGCCATGCCGATCCCCGTATCGCTGACGGTAAGGTCCAGCCGATCGCCAGAACGTCGCGCCGTCACCTTCACCTCTCCCGAGGGCGTAAACTTCACGGCATTGGAAATCAAGTTGATGAGCACCTGCTGAAGCGCACGGCGGTCGCAATGCACCATACCGATGTCCTTTGCGATATCGGTCTTCAAGGCCACCGCCTTTGCTTCCGCCTCGCGCGCCATCAGCGCGACGCACAAATCGACCGCCTCGTCGAATGCGAAAGGCTCCGCCGCCAGCGCATAGGTGCCCGACTGCAGCTTCGAGATGTCCAGAACACCGTTCACCACCGACAGGAGATGCCCGCTCGCCTGGCGGATAAGGCCCACATATTCACGTTGCTTGTCGTTCGCGAAGCCACCGAACATTTCATTGGCAAGGACATCGGAGAAGCCGACAATGGCATTGAGCGGCGTACGCAGTTCATGGCTCACGGAAGCCACGAAGTGATCACGGGCAAGTGTCGCGCCTTCCGCGGCTTCTTTCGCCCTGGCAAGCGCCGCCTGCAGTTCGTCGGTGGCCGCATCGTCGCGAAGAACGGCGATCATCGTCCCTTCAGGATCGGCGACCATGTCTGCGATCACGCTACGATAGTGCCCTCCCGGAACGCCGTCATCCGCCGGCATCCTCACGCGCAGCCGCACTGTGCGCGACTCGGCTCCCTCCCTCAGGTCCGCCAGGGCGCTCATGTAGGATACGCGGTCGGCGACGTGGAGACGGTCGAAGAGGCCGGGGCCCAGCAGCATCTCGGGCGCGACCGCCAGAAGTCTTCGAGCCTGCTCGGAAGCATGCGCGACATCGCCGTTCGAACGCAGGCCGAGGACGACCGCCCCGATGATGTCCTCGACCGGCGGCTGCCGGGACTCGGTC
The DNA here is from genome assembly GCF_034427935.1 of Chelativorans sp. M5D2P16. Classification (NCBI taxonomy): domain Bacteria; kingdom Pseudomonadati; phylum Pseudomonadota; class Alphaproteobacteria; order Hyphomicrobiales; family Phyllobacteriaceae; genus Chelativorans; species Chelativorans sp. M5D2P16. The sequence goes on from NZ_JAXQNM010000026.1 coordinate 55,237, forward strand.
TCCCCGCGCGTCTCGAAAAGGCCGGAGGAAAGTCGGAGGACGATGGTGGCGGCGTAGGCAAGCGGCACGATCCACTGCCAGGCTGAACCCGAAACCGTGGACGCCACATCCGGCAAAGCCGCGGCTGCGCCGGCGCCGAGCACCACGCCAGCGCCTCCCGCAGCAAGGCCGATACCAGCGGCCCTGCGATTGCGGGCGATCCACCCGGCTTCCACCGCCGGCACGGCAGCCATCGCCGCAAGTGGTGAGGCAAGTCCGCCGCCGACGGCGATCAGGCCGGCGACAACTGCCATGCCGAGGATGACCGCGGCCGGCTCGACGAGATCGCGACGTCCCGTGGCGATCAGCGCGAATGGAGCAAGCAGCCCGAGGCCGAACACCATCGCCACACCGCTCAAAACGGTCGTGCCGCCACCCCATCCGGCGAGCACGAGCGCAGCCGCAAGCGCTGCAAATGCAGGGGCGGCAAAGAGGACCTGAAGAAGGCGTAGTTGACGCGCGCGCTCGGCCTCGCCCGTCACGGACGGATGCAGCAGGCGGGCGCATGCGGCCTGCATGCCCTGGAGCCGATTTGCGACATGGAACTCTCGTGTACTCAACTCGACGCGCTCAGCTTGTGTCCGCTTGGCGGGCTCTTGTTCTCGTCGCGACCCTCGCACCCAGCCTTTAAGGAAAGGATAAATTGCCGGCGCCGAACGCCGCGCCGCGCGCGAAAAGCAGGCGGCGCGAAGGTGCGAATGCCCGCATGGTTAACAAAGGGTCGCCCGTCAGCGCGCGGAAATAACGGCTCCCATGCGTCCCGATTCAAGCCGCGGGAAAACTGATTGCCGAACGATGGCGGGGGTTTGGCTGGTTAAGCACTAAATGCCAAAGTTATGAGAACTTGAACCAAATACGCTTCAAGAGCCGATTTTCCGGCTTTTCTGCTTGTTTACCGAGAATTTTAGCCAATTCCTCAGGGCCCAAGCGTAGCATTTCACCCAAGCCCCACGGCCCTGCCCGTCACGGGCGAAGGCCGCACAGGAGACGTGTGAACCATGAGATTCCTGATCCGCTGCGCTTTCTGGCTGTCGCTGGCGCTCCTGTTCATCCCGTTGGGCACGCATGGCCACGCTCCGGATGTCGAACCGGTCACTCCCTTGGAGACGCTGGGTGCCGCCGGCGAGGCCGTTCGCGACGTCGCCCGCCTGTGTGAACGCCAGCCACAGGTCTGTGCCGTCGCCAGCGCGGCAATGCGTACGATCGCCACACGCGTGCGGGAAGGCTTGCGGCTCGCCGAGCAACTGTCTGGCGGCGAGGAATCGCCGCAGGCGGAACCGCAGGAAGCCCCCACCCCTGAGGAACCCGTCGTCGGCACCTCTGCGCCGCAGGACTGAAGACCTGCACCCGTGAATCGGGATTTTTCCGTGACGCTCGCGGCGAGAAACACTATATGCAGGCCATGACAACGACCATCGACACGATCCGCGACGATTTCGCGTTCCTGGACGACTGGCAGGAGCGTTACCGCTATATCATCGAGCTGGGAAACGAGCTGCCGGAATATCCCGAGTCAGCGCGCGACGATCGGCACAAGGTGCGCGGTTGCGTCAGCCAGGTGTGGCTACAGACCAATATCGGCGACGGCTCCGATCCGGTCATCACCTTCCGCGGCGACTCCGATGCGCATATCGTGCGCGGCCTTGTGGCCATCGTCCTGGCCCTTTTCAGCCAGCGCCGAGCAAGCGAGATCCTCGCCACGGACGCTGAAGAAGCGCTGCGCGCCCTTGGCCTCGACGAGCATCTCACGCCGCAGCGTGCCAACGGCCTGCGCGCCATGATCCAGCGCATCAAGCGCGAGGCCGAAGGCGCCATGGCGGCGGCATAGCCGCGGGCTGCCGCCGTGGCAGTCCGGCGCATACCGGATTTTTCGATATCGGACGCGGGTTATTGATCTGCCCGGGATGCAGGCCGTCGGTTACTTCTCTTCCTCGAAATCCAGCGCGGTCCCATTCATGCAATAGCGCAACCCGGTCGGCTGCGGCCCGTCGTCAAAGACATGGCCGAGATGGGCGTCGCAGTCGGCACAGCGCACTTCCGTTCGCTTCATGAGGAGCCCCCGGTCTTCATGGAGAGAAACGGCGTCATCGTCCACCGGCGCGTAAAAGCTCGGCCAGCCGGTGCCGGAATCGTACTTGGTCTCCGATTCGAAAAGAGGACGTCCGCAACTGACGCAGCGATATAAGCCTTCCCGCTTGTCGTCCCAGTAAGGACCGGTAAAAGCACGTTCGGTGCCATGCTCGCGCGTCACGTGATATTGTTCGGGCGTCAACTGTTCGCGCCACTCCGCCTCACTCTTTTGAACCTTCGGCCGCTTCTGATCCGCCATAGTCACTGCTCCTCTTTTATCTCCAGCTAAATATAGGCGCAGCAGGCCTGTTTTTTCAGGTAAAGCTGTTGATATTGTCGCCGCAAATTGATGAATAGCTGGACCTATTGTCGCGCCCGCCTTGCCCCTCACGGCGCGACCGTTTATGTCACGGCGGCGATTCAGGCTTCATAGCCCTGAGATCTTTCGCAATTCGCTGGCTGCACATAATAAGAGGGGGACTCGATGGCAGCGGATGGGCAGTGGTCGACGTTTCTGATCCTGATTCTGCCGTTCCTCGGTGCGGCCGCGGCACCCTATCTCACGCGGATGTTCGGGCACAATGCGGCGTGGGTCCTGGCGCTTGTGCCGCTCGCCGCGTTCTTCCACTTCGCCGGCTTCCTGCCGCAGGTGGCGGGTGGGGACACGATAAGCGCCGGCTACGCCTGGATTCCGAGCCTTGATACGGATTTCTCCTGGTACATCGACGGCCTCTCGCTCACATTCGCGCTGCTGATCTCGGGCATCGGCGCACTGATCGTGCTCTATGCGGGCGGCTATCTGAAGGGACACGCGCAGCAAGGGCGCTTCTTCTCCTTCATCCTCATGTTCATGGGCGCGATGCAGGGATTGGTGCTGGCCGATTCCTTCCTCACGCTCTTCGTCTTCTGGGAATTGACCTCGATCACGTCGTTCCTGCTGATCGGTTTCGACCATGCGCGCGAGGCCTCGCGCCGAGCTGCCCTGCAGGCGTTGATCGTCACCGGGCTCGGCGGGCTTTCGCTGCTGGCCGGTCTTCTTGTCGTCACCCACGCCGTCGGCGCGACCTCGCTCTCGGCGCTGCTCGACCAGGAAGACGCGCTGCGCGAGGCGCCGCTCTATATTGCGGCATTGCTTCTAGTTCTCGGCGGCGCCTTCACCAAGTCGGCGCAGTTTCCCTTTCATTTCTGGCTGCCCAACGCCATGGAAGCGCCCACGCCGGTCTCCGCCTATCTGCATTCGGCAACCATGGTGAAGGCGGGTGTCTACCTCGTCATGCGGCTCAATCCGGTGATGGGCGAGACGGTCGCATGGGAGACCATTCTGCCGATCTTCGGCGGCACCACCTTGATCGTCGGCACACTGCTCGCCGTCCGGCAGACGGATTTGAAGTTGATGCTCGCCTATACAACGGTCGCCTCGCTCGGGCTTCTGGTGATGCTGACCGGCTTCGGCTCGAAGGTCGCCGCGGAAGCGGCGGTGCTCTACCTGGTCGCCCACTCGATGTTCAAGGGCACGCTCTTCATGGTGGCGGGCGCTATCGACCATGAGACGGGCACGCGCGACATCACCAGGCTCGGCGGCATCGGTCGCGCCATGCCGGTCACCTTCTTCGCCGCCGTGCTCGCCGCCATGTCCATGGGTGGACTCGGGCCCTTCTTCGGATTCCTGGCCAAGGAGGAGATCTATGCCGGCCTCGGCTTCGCCAACGGCTGGAGCCTGCTTCTGACCCTCGTCGCAGTCTTCGGCAATGCACTGATGTTCGCCATCGGCTTCGCCGTGGCGCTGAAACCGTTCCTCGGCAACCGGGTGGAGACACCGAAATCCCCGCATGAGGGACCGGTTCTTCTGTGGCTCGGGCCGGTGGTGCTTGCGGTGAGCGGCCTGCTGACGGCGCTTGCGTCCGACTGGAGCCACCACTACGTCTCGAACCCCATGTCCAGCGCCGTGATCGGCGAGCCGGTCTCTGTCTCCATCACCGTGGTGCCACACATCGGCATGCCTCTTTTCCTTTCGCTGGTGACCGTCGCGCTCGGAATTCTCTTTTATCTTGCTCTGGAGCGTGGGCGGACAGCGATGGCCTCCACGCTCGCGGCGATCGGCTGGGGCCCCGACAAGGGGTTTGACCAGGCCGTGCGCGGCACCGTCCGCATCTCGGCCCTGGTGACTGGCTTCGTGCAGAACGGCCGGCTCGACATTTACATGACTGTGACGTTCATCGCGCTCGCGGCCGCTCTCTTCATCCCGATGATCGCCTTCGGCGAATTGCCCTCGATGCCCACCATCCCCGCACTTCCCTTCTATGAGGTGGTTGTGCTTGCCATCGCCTTCATCGGGCTTATGGCGATCCTTTATGCGCGCGACCGGCTGACGGCGATCGTCTCCCTCGGCATCCAGGGTTTCGCGGTGGCGCTTCTGTTCATGCTGCTCGGAGCTCCGGACCTTTCCTTTACCCAGTTCATGGTCGAGACGCTTTCCGTCGTCATCCTGGCGCTGGTCATGACCCGGCTTCGCCTGTCGCCGGCCGACCACCGCCCGACCAGCGAAAAGGCGGTCGACTTTTCCATCGCCATGCTCTGCGGGCTCGGGCTGGGGCTCATGCTTCTGCAGGTGACGCAGATCCCCTTCGATGCGACGCTCAGCGCTTTCTTCGCGGAGAACGCCCGCGTCATCGCCCACGGGCGCAATATCGTGAACGTCATCATCGTCGATTTCCGCGGCCTCGACACCCTCGGGGAGATCGCCGTCGTGATGATCGCGGGGCTTGTCATCCTCGCGCTCGTCCGCATCCGGCCCGGGGCCGCGCCGAAGCGTGCCAAGGACGCGCCGCCGGTCAGGACCGCGGAAAAGGTGGAGGCATGAAATGCGCACGCTGATCTTCCGCACGGTCGCACCCTATCTGACCAGCCTGATGGTGCTGTTTTCGGTGTTCGTGCTCCTGCGCGGGCACAATGAGCCGGGCGGCGGCTTCATCGGCGGTCTCATCGCCGCCTCGGCCTTCGCCATCTACGGCATCGCCTGCGGCGTTTCACCGGTGCGCCGCGCGCTCTACTTTCATCCGATGGCGATTTCCGGCTTCGGGCTGTTCGTCTCCTCCATGTCCGGCGTGGTCTCGCTGTACCTCGATATGCCGTTCCTGACCGGCCAGTGGACCGTGATCAACGTCCTGGGACTGCCCGTGGACGTTTCTACGGTGCTCTTCTTCGACATCGGCGTCTATCTCGTCGTTGTCGGGTCGATCAGCTCCATCGCGCTGGCACTGGAAGAAAGGGAGCATGTGTGATGGAAGCCATTCTCGCCTTCACCGTCGCCATCTTCTTCGCGGTCTCCATCTACCTGATGCTGTCGAAGCACATCATCCGCATCCTCCTCGGGGTGTCGGTCTTCAGCAACGCGGTCAATCTGACGATTTTCACCGCCGGCCGGGTCACGCGCGAGGTGCCGCCGATCATCCCGATCGATCTCGACGTTCCCGCCGGTTCGGTCGCCAATCCGCTGCCGCAGGCCCTCATCCTGACGGCGATCGTCATTTCCTTTTCCATCTTTGCCTTCCTGCTCGTGCTTGCCTTTCGCTCCTATCAGGAGCTCGGCACGGACGACACGGACGGCATGCGGGTGGCCGAGCCGAAAGGCGAGGATCTCCCGCCCCTAGGGTATTGAGGCAAACATGGCTGTCGAACCAGGTCATACGGTCGATCTTTCGGGCGCGATGGTAACCGCCCCCGTTCCGCTGGCCGACTGGCTCGTGGTGGCGCCGGTGGCCATCCCCATCGTCTTCGGCGCCGTCCTGCTCATGGTGCGGCATGAGACGCGCTTTCACGCCGGCCTCGCGGTCACCGGCCTCGTCTTCACATTCCTGTGCAACATCGGGCTTCTGGTGCGCGTGCTCGAGAACGGGCCGTTCGCCATGACCATGGGTCGATGGCTTCCGCCGTTCGGCATCTCCTTCATGGCGGATGCGCTGGGGGCCTCGCTGGCGCTGGTGGCCACGCTCGCCGCCCTGGTCTGCGCGTTCTATGCCATGATCGACATCGGCGCGGTCGGGCGGAGGTACGGCTTCTATCCCTTCATGATGCTCATGATGGCGGGCGTGAGCGGCTCTTTCCTGACGGGCGACATCTTCAATCTCTATGTCTGGTTCGAAGTCTTCCTCATCTCTTCCTTCGGTCTGCTGGTATTGGGCTCGCAACATCGACAGCTCGACGGCGCGACCAAATACGCCATCCTCAACCTGGTCGGAACGACGCTCTTTCTCACCGCGACTGCACTGCTTTACGGCGCTTTCGGCACCCTCAACATGGCCGACATCGCGCGCAAAGCGGACGGATTGCGGGAAATTGCACCGCTGACCACGCTGGCGGTGCTCTTCCTGCTTGCCTTCGGCATGAAAGCCGCGGCCTTCCCCGTCAATTTCTGGCTGCCGGCCTCCTATCATACACCGCGCATCGTCACGGCGGCCCTGTTCGGCGGCGTGCTGACCAAGGTCGGCGTCTATGCTCTCCTGCGTGTTCTGGTCATGCTGTTCCCGCCAGAGCTTAATTTGCTGTCCGGTCTGATCGCCTGGGTGGCGGCCGGCACCATGGTCATCGGCATCATGGGAGCGCTTGCCCAATCGGATCTGCGTCGCGTGCTGGGCTTCGTCGTCATCTCCGGGGTCGGCATCATGCTGGCCGGTCTGGCGCTCGGCACGGCGGAAGGCCTCGCCGGCACGGTCTTTTATGCCTTCCACTCGATGATAGTGATGACGGCTCTCTATCTGCTCGCCGGCGTCATGAACGGGCTCGGCGGAACCTATTCGCTGCGCACGCTCTCCGGGCTCTACGCCTCCAACCCGCTGATCGCCGCGTTTGCGCTCATCCTCATGCTGGCAGTGGCCGGCCTTCCGCCGGCCTCGGGCCTGTGGCCGAAGGTGATGCTCGTACGGGCCTCGATCGATTCGGGCCAGCCCTGGCTTGCCTTCGCGATCCTGGCGACCGGGCTTCTGACGACCCTGGCGCTCGGGCGCGTTTTCATCCTGGCGATCTGGCGTCCGAAAATGGCCGACGCGCCGCAGAGGCCGACTTCGCCGCTGCTCGGCTACACCGCACTGACGGCGCTGACGGTGCCGGTCCTCATAATGGGGCTCTATCCAGCCCCTGTGATCGGCATTGCCGAGAAGGCGGCCGGTGGGATCCTGGATTCCTCCGGCTATATCCGCACGATCTTCCCCGAGGAGGCGCGGCCGTGAATCTGTATCTCGTCAACATACTTCTAGCCCTCGTCTGGGCTGCCATCACGGGCGCGTTCACGCTCTCCAATATTGTCTTCGGTTTCCTGCTCGGTGCACTCGCGCTGTATCTCATCCGCGAACAGGCGGGCTCCCTCGGCTATTTCCGCCGTGGGATGCGGTTCATCTCGCTGGCGGCGCTGTTTCTGTACGAGCTGGTGTTGTCGGCCTGGCGGGTGGCGCTCCTGGTTCTGTCGCCGCGGATGAACCTGAAGCCGGGCATTTTCGCCTATCCGCTCAAAGTGGAGCGGGATCTCGAGATCACGCTGCTGGCCAACATGATCACGCTCACGCCCGGAACGCTCTCGGTGGACGTATCGGAGGACCACAAGTTCCTCTACATCCATGCCATCGATTGCTCGGAGCCCGACGCGCTGCGGCGCGACATCGCCCAGGGTTTTGAACGCAGGATCATGGAGGCCTTTCGATGATCACCGGTGAAAATATCCTTGCCTTCGCCGAGATCGTCGCGCTCGGGATTCTGAGCCTGTCGTTCCTGCTCACGGTGGTGCGCGTCGTCATCGGCCCGACACTGCCGGACCGGGTGCTGGGGCTCGACATGCTGGTGACGACGGCCATCGGCTTCATCGTCGTGATCGGCATTCGTACGGGCTTCACGCTGTATCTCGACATCGCCATCGCGCTCGGGCTGGTAGGCTTTCTCGCAACCGTGGCCTTCGCCCGCTTCGTGATGAGCCGCCGCTACGAGGATGAGTTCATCTCGGACGATGCACGCGGCCTGTATGTGGATCAGAGCAATGACTGAACTGCTGATGAACCTTCTCATTAGCGCGCTGATGTTGATCGGTGCGAGTTTCACGCTCGTCGCCGCGATCGGCATCCTGCGCCTGCCCGATCTCTATTCGCGCATGCACGCCGCCTCCAAGGCAGGGACGCTCGGTTCCGGGGTTCTGCTTCTGGCGCTTGCGTTCTATGCGCATGACCACGCCACGGTCACGCGCGCCCTGGCGGCGATCGTCTTTCTCCTGCTGACCGCCCCCCTCTCCGCTCACCTGCTCGCCAAAGCCGCCTACGCGGTTGGCTACCGCCTCTGGGAAGGGTCGGTCCATGACGACATGGCGGCAATCGGCGAGTTCAAGGAAGAGCAGCGGAAATAGCCGCACCGATCCAGCCAACGACCTTGATGCGTTCATCGACCTGGGTGTAAGTGTCGGTGAGCGCTATATTTCTTGAAATGTGTGAAATGCAACCAAGTATAACAGATATAGTCCATTCGGATCTTGAAAAAGATTTCCTGTTGACGACATATCTGAAGTGTGAATATCCATTCCGCCATTGCGTACCGGAATGATGAGTAAGATTGTGGATGCTCCAGAATCTATAGACCTTAGAAGGTGCGACAAACTTTCAAGAAAAACCGGGGATAGGTATCGAAATGGATGACCAACAGACGAAAAATGATGAGGTGCTGATCGAACTGACGGCGGATGTTGTCGCTGCGTATGTGAGCAACAATCCTGTTCCTGCTTCGGAGTTGTCGAACTTGATCGCTGACGTTCATGCAGCGCTTGGTCGCGTGAACCGTAGCGCAGAGCAGGCCCCTGCCGAGAAGCAGAAGCCAGCCGTCAATCCGAAGCGCTCCGTGCACGACGATTACATCATCTGCCTGGAAGACGGCAAAAAGTTCAAATCGCTGAAGCGCCACCTGATGACGCATTACGGACTGACGCCGGAGCAGTATCGCGAGAAGTGGGGGCTGGACCCCAACTATCCCATGGTCGCTCCCAACTATGCCGTGGCGCGCTCGCAGTTGGCCAAGAAGATGGGTCTCGGCCGCAAGCCGAAATCCAAGTAGAGCATTCGCTATACACGAAAATGGCGGCGCCCCGCGGGCGCCGCCTTTCGTTGAGCCGGCCCCTCATCTCAGCGGGAGCCGGCGAACCGCCCATGGTCTGCCGGACGCGCAATCTCACGGCGGCGCCGGCGGCGCACCGGAGAAACATTTCCGGCGGTCCGGGCGCCGGAAAGCCGGGCTTCCTCACATCCTTTCAGACGATCATACGCCTGCTTGAGCGCAATGTGCCGGTTGAGATCGTAGCTCCAGTGCCGGCGCGAGCCCTTCAGCCGCTCCCGCTCGATCAATCGCGCAAGGCGAACCAGGATCGCCGCGCGCTCCTCGCCCTTCGCCGTCAGGGCCTCGGCGAGATCGATGCCGGAAACGAGGAAAAAAGCCGCGCATTGTCTTGCCTCGGCTACTTCGCGCTTCCTGGCATCGCGGAATGCCTTCGCCTCATCTTCGATCATGCCCTTCGCAACCTCCTTTCATTGATGCACGGAGTGTGACGCGCGAGCGCAGAGCGGGGATAAATCGGTCGTTCTATTTTTTGTCCCGATGAAAAAACCTTTTGATATCAAAGGGGTAAACGCAACCTTCCAAATCAATGTTCTTTATTTGTTCACGCTCACAACGCACGGCGCTATAAAGGAAAAAATTCCTTTTTCCACCATGGAGGAATCAACCCCGTGCCGATTTCCGCCGCCACCTGGAGACGAGAGGGGATCCAGAACGATCCCGCCCCGCTTGCCGACGGCCCCCCGAGGCGGCTGAGCCCGGTGAGCGACGAGCGGGTCGCGGATATCTGCGACTGCGTGATCGACATCGTCGCCGCGCTTTTCAACGTAAGCGGGCGCGCGCTGCGCCGCCCGGGGAAGTCGCCCACCCATGTCGCGCGCGTCCGGCAGCTGGGCATGTATGCCGCGCATGTGGTCCTGGGCCTGACGATGGCCGAGATCGGCCGTGGCTTCGGACGCGACCGCACTACCGTTCTCCATGCATGCCACCTGATCGAGGACATGCGCGATGATGAGGACTTTGACCGCATCGTCGTCATGACGGAGCGCGTGACCGCCGCGGCTTTCCGACAGTCGGAGGTGCTGCGATGAAACGTGAGGAAACGGCCACGCTACGTGCGCGCAAGGAACGGCTCCGGGTGACCCGGTTTCTCTCCCAGGGACCGGCAACGCCGCGCCCGGCCGCAAAGACGGGAACCGTGCTTCTCGACGGCGGTGAACGCGGAACGGTCTCGGCACGCGTCGAGACCGTTCGCCGATTGACGCATGACGGCCTGGTCAGAAAAGCCGGCGGCGATCTCGTGCTCTCGCCGGAAGGGGAAGCGCTGGCACGGCGTAGCCTGGCTGAGGGCGGCGAGCCGTTCCGTGCCCAGCAGATGGAGATCGGCGAGCGCACATACCTCACCCGGGAGGGGAAGTGCACGCTGACGGCGAATCTGACCGAATCCCCCCCTCGCCCAGCTCGCCCGCCGCCGCAGCAGGGATGGCACACCCTTTCTCGAGGAGAGCGAATTCCGCGCCGGCGAGCGCTTGCGCGCCGACTACACCCGCGGTCAGATCATGCCGCGCCTCGGCGCCAATTGGGAAGAGTCGGTCTCCAGCGGCCGCCGCGGCGGCGGGGATAACGGCCTCGCCAACCTGACCGAATCCGCTCTGGCCGCACGCCAGCGGGTTGAACAGGCACTGGCGGCGGTCGGACCGGAACTTGCCGGCGTTCTGGTCGACGTCTGCTGTTTCCTCAAAGGTCTGGAGCGCGTCGAGGCGGAGCGCGGCTGGCCGGTGCGCTCGGCCAAGGTCGTCCTGAAGACCGCACTTGCCGCACTCAGCCGGCATTACGAACCGCGCACGCGCCGTCACCGGAGCGGAAGGATCCTGCACTGGGGCGCGCAGGATTACCGGCCGCGATTCGACGGGTCGGGGTAAGCTCGGACGGGCTTGCGCCCCTACCCCTCCGAGACACCATGACCGCCGGAGCCAGCCTGCAGACTTGACGTCATGCGGCAAGACTGCTCATTCCCCCGGACCCGGACAGGATCCGATCTTCATCTTTACCAAGGAGCGCCCGATGTCAGCACAGGCCCCCTCTTCCGCGCCGCGACCCGAAAACCGCCCGCACGAGGATACCCGCCATGGCGTGACGCGCACGGACGACTATGCCTGGCTGAGGGCGGAGAACTGGCAGGAGGTGCTGAAGGATCCCTCTCGGCTCGCGGCGGACATTCGCACCCATCTGGAGGGCGAGAACGCCTATCAGGAGCAGTTCCTTGAGGATACCAAAGGGCTGCAGAAGACGCTTTTCGCCGAGATGAAGGGGCGCATCAAGGAAGACGATTCCTCGGTGCCGTTGAAGGATGGTCCCTTCGCCTATGGCAGCGCGTTTCGCGAGGGCGGAGAGCATCCCCGCTTCTTCCGCGTGCCGCGCGAGGGCGGTGAGGAAGAGGTGCTGCTCGACGGCGACGGCGAGGCGGACGGCAGGGCCTATTTCCACATCGGCACCGTCGACCACTCGCCGGACCATGGCCACCTCTTGTGGAGCTATGACGACAAGGGCTCGGAGTTCTACACACTCAAGGTGCGCGCGCTGCCGTCCGGCACCGATCTCGAGGACCAGGTGGAGAACACGAGCGGCTCCGGCAGCTTCAATGCCGGCGGCGACGGCTTCTACTACACCCGTCTGGACGACAACCACCGCCCCTCCAAGGTCTTCTTCCACGCCCTGGGCACGCCGGCGGCGGAAGACCGGCTGATCTACGAGGAAACCGATCCCGGCTTTTTCATGAATGTCGTCGACAGCCGGCTGAACGACTGGATCCTCATCAGCATCCACGACCACGAGACCAGCGAATACCGCATACTGCCGGCGGACGATCCGCGCGCCGCCCCGCGGCTGGTCGCAGAGCGCGAGACGGGCGTGCAATACGACCTGGAGCCCGCCGGCGAGGCGTTCTTCATCCTGACGAACCGCGACGGCGCGAAGGATTTCAAGATCATGACCGCGCCCGCCGCCGACCCGTCCCCGGCTACCTGGCGCGAGGTGGTTCCGCACGAACCGGGCCGGCTGATTCTCTCGCTGCTCGCCTTCAAGGATTATCTGGTGCGGCTCGAACGCAAGGACGGCCTGCCGCGCATCGTCGTGCGCGAGCGCGCAAGCGGTGACGAACACGTCATCGCCTTCGACGAGGAAGCATATTCACTGGGGCTCATCGGTTCCTTCGAATACGATACGGACGTCTTCCGCTTCACCTACTCCTCCATGACGACGCCGGCGCAGGAGTTCGACTACAACATGCGCACGCGCGCGCGGACGCTTCTGAAAACCCAGGAGGTGCCGTCCGGCCACGACCCGGCCGACTACGTCACGCGCCGGCTGATGGCGCCGGCGCCCGACGGCGCGCTGGTGCCCATTTCGCTGGTCCATCGGCGCGGTATGCCACGCGACGGCAGCGCGCCCTGCCTGCTGTTCGGCTATGGCGCCTACGGCATCACCATTCCCGCCGCCTTCCGCACCAACCCGCTCTCCTTGGTGGACCGCGGCTTTGTCTACGCCATCGCTCATATCCGCGGTGGCAAGGACAAGGGCTTTGCCTGGTATGAGGATGGAAAGCGCGAGAAGAAGACAAACACCTTCACCGATTTCATCGCCTGCGGCCGCCATCTCGTGGCCGAGGGCTATACCAGCCATGACCGCCTGATCGCCGAGGGCGGTTCGGCCGGGGGCATGCTGATGGGGGCGGTCGCCAATATGGCGCCGCGGGATTTTCGCGCCATCGTCGCCGCCGTCCCTTTCGTGGACGTGCTCAACACCATGCTCGACGACACGCTGCCTCTCACTCCGCCCGAATGGCCCGAATGGGGCAATCCCATCGCCAGCAGGGAAGACTACGAGACGATCGCCGCCTATTCGCCCTATGACAATATGGCGGACCAGCCCTACCCCGCCGTCCTGGCGCTCGCGGGGTTGACTGACCCGCGCGTGACCTATTGGGAACCGGCAAAATGGGTGGCGCGCCTGCGCGACCACAATACGAGCGACAATCCCATCCTCATGAAGATCAACCTGGATGCCGGCCACGCCGGCGCTTCCGGCCGCTTCTCGAGTCTGGAGGAGAAGGCACTGAGTTATGCCTTTGTCCTGAAGATGGTGGGAATAGAGGAATAAGGCAGCAGGGCAGCAAAAGCATCGAAAAGCCCGGGCGCCAGGCTTCGCACGGAGGCGGTAGCAGGGACTCGCGCGCCTACTCCCCTTCGACTTCCGGCACCGCCTTCAGATACGCCGCAATGGCCGCACGGTCCTCCTCCGGCAATCGGGCCATGTTCTTCTGCACGGCGACCATCTCCCCGCCGACGGAATCGAAATCCGGCGTGAAGCCGGATTCGAGGTAATAGGTGATGTCCGCAACCGACCAGGAGCCGATGCCGGCGCTGCTCGGCGTGATGTTCGGCACCCGACCGTCGCCTTCGAGCGCCGGCGCACCGGCCAGCCAGCGCTCGAACTGCAGCCCGCCGGCGAAGGAGCGCGGTGTATGGCACTCGCCGCAATGGCCGGGGCCCTCGACAAGATAACGCCCGCGCAAGACCGCTTCCGGGGCATCGGCTGGTAGCTCGACCAAGGGCTCCTCATGCATGTAGATGAGCTTCCATAGGCCGATACCGCGCCGCATTGTGTAGGGGAAGGAAAGGCGATGCGGCGCCGTTTCTTCCGCGGCCGGCGGCAGTGTTTTCAGATAGGCGAAAAGGTCGAGGACGTCCTGCGTCTCCATGCGGGCGTAGGAGGGGTAGGGAAAGGCCGGGTAATAATGCTTGCCTTCCGGCGAGACGCCGTGCAGCATAGCGTTGACGAAGACGCTCTCGTCCCACTCGCCGATCCCTTGCGCAGGATCGGGCGAAATATTCGGCGCCACGAACGTCCCGAACGCCGTTTCCAGTTCCAGCCCGCCGGAGAGTTCCAGAAGGCGCTCCCCCTCGGCCTCCGGCCGCGCATGGCAGGATGCGCAGCCGCCTGCCCAGAAGATGCGCTCACCGCGCGTCGCATCGCCGGGTCCGACCGCCGCAAGGGCCGAACTGCCAATCCCCTCCGGCCGCGTCAGGAACCAGAACGCGGCACCGGCCAGCACCGCGAGGGCGGCGCCGCCAAAAAGCAGGTTGCGCAGCATCGAGGTCTAGTCGTCCTGGATGCGGAAGCTTTCGTGACAGTCGCGACAGTTGGAAAGGACCGGCTGAACAGCCGCCTTGAACGCCGCCAGATCCGCGGGGCCGTCCTTGCCCGCCGCTTCGAAGGCGGCCGCCGCGTCGGCCTGGAAATCGGCCAGCGCGTTATGGAACCCTTCCATATCCTCCCAGATCTCAGGAGCAGCATCCGTATCGCCGTTCTGGGAGCCTTCCGGGAAATAGTCGCCATAGGCCTGGGAAACGCCGTAAAGCGTGGCGATCGCCGCCTTGGCGACGACGGGATTATAATCGATCTCTCCCTTCAACATGCCGCCCGAGGCACCGGCCGCACCGGCGACGGCCTGCATCAGGGATTGCCGCACCGCGATCGGATCGTCGGCGGCGACCACGGCGACAGAGGAGACGAGAAGCGCGGAAAGGGAAATTGCAAGTCTTTTCATCAGCTAGCTCCGGAGATTCGCTCACCGGCATGATAGTTGCTGACAGCGACGCATGTCTCAAATGTCCCGCAGATGCATTCACGGTTTCGTGAGATCGGGAAAGCGCAAATGAAAAACCCGGCGCAAGGCCGGGTTTCCCAATGCGTCCACTGCCGGCGTCGGCTCAGCCGGTCGCCTTTTCGTAGAGCTCGAGGACGTAGTCCCAGTTGATGAGGTTGTCGACGAAGGCCTCGAGGTATTTGGGCCGCGCGTTGCGGTAGTCGATGTAGTAGGAATGCTCCCACACGTCGACGCCCAGGATCGGCGTGCCGCCGTGCACGAGCGGATTCTCGCCGTTCGGCGTCTTCATGATCTCCAGCTTGCCGTCCTTGACGGCCACCCAGGCCCAGCCGGAGCCGAACTGTGTGACGCCGGCATTGATGAAATCGGCGCGGAACTTGTCGTAGCCGCCGAGATCGCTGTCGAAGGCCGTCTGCAGCGCGCCCGGCAGGCTCTTGCCGCCGCCGTCCTTCTTCATCCAGTTCCAGAAATGGAGGTGATTGAAGTGCTGGCCGGCATTGTTGAAGAGGGGCTGATTCTTGCCGTGAGACTGCTTGACGATCTCCTCGAGGGAAAGACCGTCCATGCCGGCTTCGGCCGCGAGCTTGTTGCCGGTGTCGACATAGGTCTTGTGGTGCTTGTCGTGGTGATACTCAAGCGTTTCCCTGGACATGTAGGGCTGAAGCGCTTCGTAGTCGTAAGGCAGGTCTGGCAGTTCAAAGGCCATGTTCGGTCTCCCTCGTAACAGCGGTTGAAATCCTGCTTCTTGCAGATGGGATCGAGGGCGCGGTTCGACAACACCGCGCCGGCCCGATGGTTCCTATCAGCTTAAGCCGCGGGCGTCGAATGCGCCCATTCCCAATAAAGCGACCGCGCCCTCTTGGCCATGGGGCCGGGCTGCAGTTGCCGATCCTCGACGCGGGTCACGGGAACAACCTTGGAATGGTTGCCGGTCGAGAAGACCTCGTCGGCGCCGAGAAAATCCTGCACACTCAATGCTTTCTCCACCACCGGCGAACCGGCTTCGGCAAGCAGCGCCATCACGCGCGTGCGCGTGATTCCGGAAAGGAAGGTGCCGTTGGGCGCCGGCGTGAAGACCTGGCCGTCCTTGACCATGAAGATGTTCGAGGTGCCGGTTTCGGCGACGTTGCCCAGCATGTCGAGCACCAGCGCATTGTCGAAGCCGCGTGCCTTGGCGTCGAGAATGGCGCGTCCGTTGTTCGGGTAAAGACAGCCCGCCTTGGCGTTGGTCGGCATGGTCTCGTAGGTGGGGCGGCGGAAGCGCGAGACGCAGACCGAGAAGCCCGCCGGCGAGATCATCGGCGCCTCGTAGAGACACAGGCAGAAGCGCGTGGAGGCGGGATCGGCCGGCACGCTCATATAGCCGCCGTGCTCGGCCCAGTACATGGGACGGATATAGACGGCCGTCTTGCCGTCGAACTTTCTCAGCCCTTCCCAGGTCAGCGCGACGATCTCTTCCACCGGCCGGCTCGGCTCGAGGCCCATGGCGCGTGCCGAGTTGTTGACGCGCTCCGCGTGGCGGTCGATGTCCGGGGCGACTCCCTCGAACCAGCGCGCCCCGTCGAAGACGGAGGAACCGAGCCACATGGCGTGGGTGCGCGGGCCGGCGATCGCCACATTGCCCTCGTGCCATTCGCCGTCGAGAAAGGTCCAGGTGGTGCTTTGCGCTTCCGGCAGGGCGTTCATCGTTTCGGCTCCGCGTCTTTTCCCGTAAGCGGCAGGGATAATGGTTTGCTCTGCCTCGTCAATTGTCACACCCCTTCAAGGATCGGTCCAGCGGTTCTTGACCGCAGGGGGCGGTTGCGGTCAAGTGTTGCCGTTTGATCAAGGCTCCGCCCATGCAATTTTCCGCATTCGTCTTCGATGCGTATGGCACGCTTTTCGACGTGCACGCGGCCGTGCGCCGCCACGCCGGGGCGATCGGTTCGGATGGCCAGGTGCTTTCGGAAATCTGGCGCGCCAAGCAGCTGGAATATTCCTGGATCTCCACCTTGATGGGCCGGCACGTCGACTTCTGGACCCTGACGGAACGTGCGCTGGATTTCGCCCTCAAAAAGGTGCCCTCCGTCGACCCGACTCACAGGGACACACTGCTGGAGGCCTATTGGCATCTCGACTGCTATCCGGAGGTGCCGGCGGTCCTGAAAGCGCTGAAGGCGGCAGGGGCCCGCCTGGCCATCCTGTCGAACGGGTCGATGCCCATGCTGGAAGCCGCAGTGCGTTCGGCCGCCCTCGACTCCGTTCTCGACGACGTCCTCTCGGCCGATCTGGCGGGCAAGTTCAAGACGGATCCCGCTGTTTACGACCTGGTAACCACGGCGTGGCGTATTTATCCCAACGCCGTGTCCTTCCAGTCCTCGAACCGCTGGGATATCGCCGGCGCCGCGCTGTACGGATTCCGCACCGTATGGATCAACCGCACGCAGCAGCCGAACGAGTACACCGATTTCCCGCCGGACCTGATTCTGCCCTCGCTCAAAGGACTTATCACGTCAAGTTGATGGATACAGCAACGGGCGAAAGCGTTGCAAAAATGCCATAAGCGAGGGGACAAAGCACTGCCGTCCAAAAGGATCACCTTCACGCCTGAATCACATTGCAATGCAGATGCGTATATTGTCGCATCTCCGGACCGGTCCCGACCGGAGGGTGGAGATCACGATACCATTCGGATGAAAGCCATTCGCACCATACAGAAGAGACGACATGCCGACAGTCGATGATTTTCCACGGGTCCTCACCCGTCGCAGGCTGCTCACCACCGCAGCGGCGGGGGCGGCGACTTTCTCCCTCTCGGCCTGCGTGAGCGTGCCGTCGACGCCGCCGGCAGTCCGCCCACTCCCCCAGCCGGAGCCCGGTCCCGCTTCCTACAGCGCCATGTACGGCCCTATGGTGGACAACGGCTACGAGATCCCGCCCGTGCCTATTGAGAAGATCGATCCGCGCCTCTATCGCCAGGAAGTGCCGGACCCGACCGGCGAACGGCCCGGAACGATCGTTGTCAATGTCTCTCAGCATTTTCTCTATCTGGTGCGGGAAGGCGGCAGAGCTCTGCGCTACGGCGTGGGCCTGGGCCGTGCCGGCTTCGAATGGTCGGGACGCGCCGAGATTGCGCGCAAGCGCGTGTGGCCGAAATGGTTCCCGCCCGCCGAAATGATCGACCGCCAGCCGGAACTTGAGGAGTACCGCGCGAAGTATGATGAAGCGACCGGCGAGTGGAACGGCGGCATGCAGCCGGGGATCATGAATCCGCTCGGCGCGCGCGCGCTCTATATCTACGAGGACGGCAAGGACACGCTTTACCGTGTCCACGGCTCGCCGGAATGGTGGACCATCGGCAAGTCCGTTTCATCGGGCTGCGTGCGCATGATGAACCAGGATGTGATCCATCTCTACGATCAGGTCCCGATCGACTCGCCGATCCTCGTCACCGACGGGCCCAGCATGGTTTAGAGCCCTTCCCTTCAGCGCCGTCTCAAGCTGCCGAGGATGCCGCGGATCAGTTCGCGGCCCAGGGTCGTGCCGACCGACCGGACGACGGACTTGATCGCGGCTTCCGTAACCGACTGGCGCCGATAGGAGCTGCGACCGGACGAACGGCTGGTGGAGCGGGAGCCTCCCCCGCCGAAATCGGGCAATGACCAGCCGGTCGTGCCGCTTTCGGCCTTTTCCTGCTCCTGGCCGGATTGCGGTGCGCTCGCCACGTTTTCGGTCTTCTTTTGCAGCCGCTCGAACGCCGACTCCCTGTCCACCGTCTTGTCGTACTGCCCGGCCACGGGGCTGGCGTTGATGACCGCCTGGCGCTCGGCATCGGTAATGGTGCCGATGCGCGAGGACGGCGGCCGGATGAGCGTGCGCTGGACGATCGAGGGAACCGCCTTCTCCTCCAGCGTGGAGACCAGCGCCTCGCCGACACCGAGCTTGGTGATGGCCTCGAAGCAGTCGAAGTCTGGATTGGGGCGGAAGGTCTCCGCCGCCGTCTTCACCGCCTTCTGCTCCCGTGGGGTGTATGCGCGCAAGGCGTGCTGAACCCGGTTTCCGAGCTGTGCCAGCACGCTTTCGGGCACGTCCAGAGGATTTTGCGTCACGAAATAGACGCCCACCCCCTTCGAGCGAATGAGGCGGACCACCTGCTCCACCCTTTCGGTGAGCACTTTCGGCGCCTCGTCAAAGAGCAGATGCGCCTCGTCGAAGAAAAAGACGAGCCGTGGCTTGTCCGGATCCCCGACCTCAGGCAATGCCTCGAAGAGTTCCGACAGAAGCCATAGGAGAAAGGTTGCGTAGAGGCGCGGATTCATCATCAGCTTGTCGGCTGCCAGCACATTGACATAGCCACGCCCGTCGCGCGTGGTGCGCATCAACTCGGAGATTCCCAGCGCCGGTTCGCCGAAGAAGTGCGCCGCACCCTGCTGCTCCAGGACCAGAAGCGCGCGCTGGATGGCACCCACGGACTGTTTCGAGACATTGCCGTAGCGGGTGCCGATCTCGTCGGCGCGCTCGGCCACGTGCGCCAGGAGGGCCTGCAGATCCTTCAGATCGAGCAGCAGCAGCCCCTCTTCGTCGGCGACCCGGAAGGCGATGTTGATGACGCCTTCCTGCGCCTCCGAAAGGTCCATCAGCCGCGAGAGAAGAAGCGGCCCCATCTCGGAGATGGTGGTGCGCACCGGATGGCCCTTTTCGCCGAACAGATCCCAGAAGATGACGGGGGCCTCGCGGAAGGTGTAGGGTTCCAGCCGGACCGCCTCCGCCCGTTTGAGAAGGAAATCCTTCTCCTCCCCTTTCATCGCGATCCCGGAGAGGTCGCCCTTGATGTCTGCGCAGAAAACGGGCACGCCGGCATCGGAGAACGCTTCCGCCAGGATCTGCAGAGAGACCGTCTTGCCGGTGCCGGTCGCGCCGGTGATAAGACCATGCCGGTTGGCGTATTTCAGCAAGAGCCGTTCGGCTTTTTGATAGCTGTCGTCGGTGTTCCGGCTGGCGCCCACAAAGATGCTGTCCTCGGTGGTCATGTCTTCCTCTCCCTCCGCGCCGCGACGGCCGATAAGCGTTTCAGCTATAACAGAGCTGCCGATTCCGACAACGGCCTCTTCTTGAGCTGCACTCCGTGCGCCCTATTTGCAACACTCATCGAAGGATGCATTGCAGCGCGCTCAAGCTCATCCTAAACTCGCAGGCTTAGAAGGCGGGGTAGCACAAGGAACTGGGAGGCAAGATGGATCGGACGGTCCTCACCAAGTCGGATTTTCCCGGTGTCGACCGGAAGCAGTGGCTGGAACTCGTCGCAAAGTCGCTCGGCAAGGACGTCGACTATAACGCGCTTGTCCACCGCACCGGCGACGGGATAGGCATCGAGCCGCTCCGTGAACGCGCCGCCGGGCGGAACCCGCTGCCCCGCCGCGACCCGAACACGCCGTGGCTCCTGGTCCAGCGGCTGGACGATCCCGACCCCGTACGCGCCAACACGCAGGCAAAGGACGATCTGGCGCAGGGTGCCACCGGCCTGTCGCTTGTCTTCGCCGGTGCGCCTAACGCATTCGGCTATGGGCTTCCGGCCAGCGCGGAAGGGCTGCAGACGGTTCTTGCGGACATCCCGCTGCACGACCTGCATCTGCGCATCGACGTCCACCCGCAAAGCCGCGCTTCCGTGGACTGGCTGGTGGACATTCTGCGCGAGAAGCGGGTTGACCCCGAACGCCTTAGCCTGTCCTTCGGCATAGATCCCGCCTCGCTCTTTGCCGGGACAGGGCGCATGCGCATGTCGATCGAGGCGCTCGAGGCCTCGATGCCGCAGTCGCTCGCCGGGTTCTTCGCCATGGCGCTGCCGGGCATCCTTTTGGAGGCGGACGGCCGCGTCTTCCACAATGCCGGGGCGACGGAGGCCCAGGAACTCGGCATCATGCTGGCTTCTGCCGTGGCGCATCTGAGAATGTTCGAGGAGGCGCGCCAGCCGCTCATCTATGCCGCGCCCCATATCGGGTTCTCGCTCAGTATCGATCAGGACGAATTCCTGTCCATGGCCAAGATCCGGGCGTTGCGCAAGCTGTGGGCGCGCATGCTGGAAGCCTGCGGCATCGATCCGATGCCGGTCGCGATCCATGCCGAGACATCCTACCGGATGATGACGGCACGCGACCCCGAAACCAACATCCTGCGCACCACCATTGCCGCCTTTGCCGCGGCCACCGGTGGAGCCGATTCCCTGTCCGTCCTGCCACACACCATCACCCATGGCCTGCCCGACGCCTTCGCCCGGCGCCTGGCGCGCAACACGCAGCTCATTCTCGAGAAGGAATGCCGCCTCGATTTCGTGGCTGACCCGGCCGCCGGTTCCGGCAGCGTCGAAGCGCTGACCGAGAGCCTTTGTGAGAAGGCGTGGGAGGAGTTCCGGCATATCGAGGCGGAGGGCGGTGTTCTGCGCAGCCTCGCGGCCGGTCATCTCCAGAAGCGCATCGCCGCGGCGCGCAGCGAACGCCTTGCCGGGTTCCGCGACGGCGAGAACAAGGTGGTCGGCACGACTGTCTACACGATGGACCGCGAACGGCCTGTCACCACCCTTTCGGCCGAGCGGCAGCCCATGCCGCACGACGGCGCGATGGCCTGCGATCCACTGCCGGCCTCACGGATCGACGAGGGGCTCGGAGAAAGTGCATGATCCCGGACTTCTCCGCGCTCGCCTGGTCGCCGCCGGCTGAGGGCAGAGGCGAGCACACTTCCCAGAGCCGCGAGACACCCGAGGGAATCGCCATCCGCCGGACCTACGGCGAGGAGGATTTAAAAGGCCTCCCCTTTCTCGACACCTATCCCGGCCTACCCCCCTTCGTCCGTGGGCCCTACGCGACCATGTATCTGCATCGGCCGTGGACCATCCGCCAGTATGCGGGCTTCTCGACGGCCGAGGAATCGAACGCCTTCTACCGGCGCAACCTCGCGGCCGGGCAGAAGGGGCTTTCCGTCGCCTTCGATCTTGCCACCCATCGCGGCTATGACAGCGATCATCCGCGTGTCGCCGGCGATGTCGGCATGGCCGGCGTGGCGATCGATTCCATCCTCGACATGCACCAGCTCTTCGACGGCATCCCGCTCGACGAAATGACCGTCTCGATGACCATGAACGGTGCCGTGCTGCCCATCATGGCGCTCTACATCGTCGCCGCGGAGGAACAGGGTGTCCAAAAGAAGGATCTCGCCGGGACCATCCAGAACGACATCCTGAAGGAGTTCATGGTCCGCAACACCTACATTTATCCGCCCAAGCCCTCCATGCGGATCATTTCGGACATCTTCGCCTACACGGCGGAGCACATGCCGAAGTTCAATTCCATCTCGATCTCCGGGTACCACATGCAGGAGGCCGGCGCGACGGCGGATCTGGAGCTTGCCTATACGCTCGCCGACGGCATCGAATATGTCCGCGCCGGTATCGCCGCGGGTCTCGAGGTCGACCGCTTCGCGCCGCGCCTTTCCTTCTTCTGGGCGACCGGCACGAACTTCTTCATGGAGGTAGCCAAGCTGCGCGCGGCCCGGATGCTGTGGGCCGTCCTCATGCGCGAGACCTTCGCGCCCAGGGACGCGCGCTCGCTGTCGCTGCGCACCCATTGCCAGACCTCGGGCTGGTCGCTCACCGCCCAGGATCCCTCGAACAATATCGTGCGCACCATGGTGGAGGCCATGGCGGCCACCCAGGGCCACACGCAATCGCTGCATACCAACGCCTTCGACGAGGCATTGGCGCTGCCCTCCGACCATTCCGCCCGCATCGCCCGCAACACGCAACTCGTGCTGCAGGCCGAATCCGGCACGACCCGCTTCATCGATCCCTGGGGCGGGTCCTACTTCGTCGAACGCCTCACCCACGACCTCGCCGCGCGCGCTCTTTCGCATATCGAGGAGGTGGAGGGCCTCGGCGGCATGGCCGCGGCGATCGAGAAAGGCGTTCCCAAACTGCGGATCGAGGAAGCGGCCGCCCGCGCCCAGGCGCGCATCGATTCCGGCGAACAGGCGGTTGTCGGCGTCAACCGGTACCGGCCGGAGTCGGACCGGACGGTCGATGTGCTCAGAGTAGACAATGCACAGGTCCGCGCGCGTCAGCTTTCGAAGCTTCAGCAACTGAAGGGCACGCGCGACGTCGGTGCCGTCGAGGCCGCCCTTGCCGCGCTTACAAAGGCCGCCGAGGAAGGGCGGAACCTTCTGGAGTTCGCCGTCCGCGCCGCCCGCGCGCATGCCACGGTCGGCGAAATCTCCCTGGCGCTGGAGAAGGTCTTCGGCCGCCATGTCGCCGAGATTCGCACGATCTCGGGCGTCTACCGCAAGGAATCGGGTGGGAACCCCGCGGTTGTCGGCGCGGAGAAGAAGATCGCCGCATACCGCGCCAGAACCGGCCGGCCGCCCCGCATCCTCGTCGCCAAGATCGGGCAGGACGGCCACGACCGCGGGCAGAAGGTGATCGCCACCGCTTTCGGCGATCTGGGCTTCGCGGTGACGGTCGGTGCCCTGTTTCAAACGCCCGAGGAAGTGGCGGATCTGGCTGCGGAGAATGAAGCGGACATCGTCGGCGTCTCTTCGCTTGCCGCCGGCCATCTCACTCTCATCCCCGAATTGAAACAAGCGCTGGAGGTGCGCGGTCGCGACGATGTCCTGATCGTCGCCGGCGGTGTCATCCCGCCGGACGATTTCGATACGCTACGCGATGCAGGGGCGGCCGAGATCTTCCCGCCCGGCAGCAACATTCCGGAAACGGCCGAGCGGCTGGTCGACACGCTGCTTGAACGTCTCTGAAACCTTTGCACTTCATCATCCAGCACCAGCCGCGGCACGGGGACAAGCCATGATTCAGGTTTTCTGCATCGAGGACGACCACCTGCGCCAGGTCGATCTGCACCCGGGCGAACCACTGCCCGCCAACGCATTGTGGATCGACCTGCTGCATCCTTCCGCCGAAGAGGAAAAAACGGTGGAGGCATGGGCAGGTGCGCCGATACCAACGAACGAAGACATGGTCGAAATCGAGGAGTCGAGCCGCTTCTATATGGAAGAGGGCGTGCAATATCTGACCGCACCCTTGATGCATGCGGTCGACAAGGAGCACCGCGCCATTGCCCCGGTTTCCTTCGTGCTGTCGGGAAAGCTGCTCGTCACCGTACGCTACAGCGATCCCAAGGCGTTCGGCCTTTACGTCAGCCGCGCCACCAAGCCCGGCAACGGGCTGCTCGATCCGAAGTGCAGCGGAATGACCGTCGTACTCGGCATCATCGAAGCGGCGACGGACCGGCTCGCCGATATTCTGGAGGGCGTGACGGAGGAAATCGATACCGCCTCGCGCACGATCTTCAACCGGCGAGGAAAAGAACGCCCCATGAGCACCAAGGAGTTCCGCCGTATACTGACGCGCATCGGCGGACAGGGGACTTTCCTGTCGAAGGTACGCGAGAGCCTGTCCGGGATCTCCCGGCTGCTCGCCTATGTCACGGTGACCATGAAGGCCGACGACGCCCGGAAGGAAATGCGTACCTGGATCAAATCCCTGGAGCGGGACGCGCACTCGCTGGAAAACTATATCGATTTTCTTTCGAACAAGATCACCTTCCTGCTCGACACCATCGTCGGGCTGATCACGGTCGAACAGAGCGCCATCATCAAGATCTTCTCCGTGGTCGCCGTCGTTTTCATGCCTCCGACCCTCGTCGCCTCCATCTACGGCATGAATTTCAATATCATGCCCGAGCTGAACCAACCCTGGGGCTATCCGATGGCCCTCTTCCTGATGGTGGTTTCGGCGCTCCTGCCGCTGCTCTACTTCCGTCGCAAAGGGTGGCTTTAGCCACCTTCGTTGCCACTCGCAGCCAGTGAAATCGATGAGGACGGTGCCGCCACCTTTTTCAGCGATTATACGATAGCGATCGAAGTATAGAGCGGGAAAAGCGGAACAGCGCCTATCCTTCCAGCGCTCCCGCCGGCCGCAGGGCGCCCACCTCGGTTCCCCGCCAGTTCCTCAGCACCGGCCGCGCCATGACCGCCAGTTGTGCGCGCAGCGCATCATCGGCCGGCAAGAGCCGGGACAGGACGGCCGCGACCATCACCTCCGCCGCCCGGGTGGCGCCGTCGTCGCATTTGAGCGCGATCCCAAGCCCCAGTTCCGGTATCGCGGCACAGAACACTCCCTCCGCGCCGGTCTTGGTGAAAATCCGCCCCCTCCCCGCTTCCATCATGACAGTGTCGGCCCGATCCGTGCCGGCGACATAGAAAGGCTCTGCCATGCAGGCGGTGACGATGCGCCTCGCCGCCGCCGCGCGCTCCCTCGCCAGCCCGGTGCCCGTCGCCATGCGGGCAAAGCCGTGGGCGAGCTTCTTCAGCGGCACAGCATAGGTGGGAATGGAGCAGCCGTCGGTGCCGCACGCATCCATCCCATGGGCCACACCCGTCATGCTTTCCAGCGCCTCGCGCACCATCTCCTGCAGGGCATGGCCATGGGCGACATAGCCGTGACGGTCGATGCCGGCATGACAGCAGGTGCAGAGAAAGCCGGCATGCTTGCCCGAGCAATTGTTGTGGACCTGGGTCGGCGTGCCGCCGGCCCTCGCAAGCGCGATGGTCGCGCCTTGCCCCGTCGGCCAGTGCGCCCCGCATTCATAGGCGCTTTCATCCAGCCCGGCCCTGGCGAGCATCTCCAGGGCCAGCCTGGTGTGCGCCGGCTCGCCGGAGTGGGAGGCACAGGCAAACGCGATCTCGCGATCGCCGAAACCGAGGGCATCCGCCGTGCCGCTTTCGAGAAGCGGCAGGGCCTGGACCGCCTTCACCGCCGATCGCGGAAAAACAGGCCGCTCGACGTCACCGATCTCGAGCACCGCGCGGCCATCGGCATCGACCACAGAGACCGCGCCGCGGTGCCTGCTCTCCACGGTCACCCCGCGCAGCACCTCGACAAGGACAGGGTTTGCCATTCTCTCACCATCTTGCCGGCATTAGGATTGTCTCTCCTGGTGGTGTAGAGCGGGCACGGTGCGGAAAATCAAGTATCTCGTAATCTTTATCCTGGTCGCTTTCCTTCTGCCGGCGGCGGCCTTCGCCGGGTGGTGGGTCCTGCAGGAGCGCCCCGGGTCCTGGCGCACCGCCAACTGGAGCGCCACGGGTCTCCTGCCGCCCGCCGCGGAAAGCCCGCAGGCCGCCATCTATGTGATGGCCGCGCGAACGGGCGGGCTCAAGGGCGCGCTTTCCGTCCATACCTGGATCGTGCTCAAGCCGAAAGACGGCGCCTATGAGCGCTACGACAAAGTAGGCTGGGGCCGCCCCGTCCGCCGCAACGCCTATCCGCCGGACGGGCGCTGGTATTCCAACCAGCCCTATATCGTCAGGTCGATGCACGGCATGCAGGCCGAGCGCCTGATCCCCGCGGTTCGTGTCGCGATTGACGGTTATCCCTTTGCCGACAACGGCGACTACACCATCTGGCCCGGGCCCAATTCCAACTCTTTCGTCGCCCATGTCGTGAACGAAGTGCCGGACCTCGGCGTGCTGATGCCGCCAAATGCCATCGGCCGCGACTTCCGGCCGGACTGGCTGCGCTTCGAGCACGACGCCGACTGGTCGGACATCCGCCTCTTTCTCGGCGGATATGCGGGGATAGCGCTTGGACGGGAAACCGGCGTGGAGTTGAATTTCCTCGGCCTGGTCGCCGGCATAGACATCCTGCGTCCCGCCCTGAAGCTGCCGGGCTTCGGACGAATCGAGCTTTGGAATACCGCGTCGGCTCAATCGACGCGCGGCAGGCCTGCGATCGAGAAGCCGCCATCCACCACCAGGGTATGGCCGTTGACGGAACCGGCCTCGGGCGAAAGCAGGTAGGCGACGGCGGACGCCACTTCACGATGGGTTGGAAAGCGCCCCTGCGGCGTGTGTTCGAGCCATGCGCGACGATGGTCCATGTCCTCGTCGAAAACGGTGGCCGGGGGCTCGATGAGACCGGGCGCCACGCAGTTGACGCGCACGCTGCGTCCGGCAAGCTCCAGCGCCATCGTTTCAGTCATCATCTTCACCCCCGCCTTGGCCGCGCCATAGGCGGCGCTGCCGGCGGTCGCCCGCAGGCCGCTGACGGAGGAGAGATTGACGATTCCCATGCTCTCGCCCATGCGCTCCAGCGCCGCTTGCGAAGCGATGAGGGAGCCGACAAGATTGATGTCGAGGACCTGCCGGAAGAGTTCCGCGTTCGTCTCTTCGAAAGCCGTCTCCCGGCGAACGCCGGCGCAATTGACGAGTGCCGTCAGCAGCCCGAAGGTCTCCACCGCCGTGTCGAATGCTTCGGCGACCTCGTCCTCGTCGGTCACGTCAGCGGCCAGAAAGATCGCCTCCTCGCCGCTTAAGAGGTCTTCCGCTTCCGCCAGCGCCGCGCTGTCGGCGTCCACCACGGCCACGAACCAGCCGTCATCGAGGAGCCGCTCGACCACGGCCAGCCCCGTTCCCGAGGCGCCGCCGGTGACGACCACCACCTGGTTCATCTTGCCTGCATTGTGACGGAAAGCCCGTCCGGTGCCGCCGCCATTCGCCATCTCCTCGCTTGCGCATTCATACCACATCGCAACCGAACGCGGAGGGGATTTTTCTTGATTGATTGGTCAATCAATATTAACTTCACGCCGTGCCCAAGAACGGAATGGAACCCGTGCGCCGCCAGGCGCTGATCAATGCCGCCATCGTCGCCATCGGTGAGCGCGGTTCGCTCGACGTCACCATGTCGGAAATCGCCGGCCGGGCCGGCGTCTCGCCCGCGCTGGCGCACCATTACTTCGGCGGCAAGGAGGATCTGCTGTTTGCAACCATGCGGCACATCCTCGCCGAGCTTGGCCGCGACCTGCGTTCGGCGGTCGAGGGGCTGGCGGGATCGGCGCGCCTGCGCGCCATCATCGGCGTCAACTTCTCGTCTAAGCAGTTCCGGCCGGAGATCATCGCCGCATGGCTCGCCTTCTATGTGGAGGCGCAGCGCAGCGTGCGACTCAGGCGGCTCTTGCGTGTCTATGCACGCCGGCTTCATTCCAACCTCGTCTTTGCCCTGAAGCCACTCCTTTCTGCCACCGAGGCGGAGCGCACGGCCGAAGGCATCGCCGCCCTCGTCGACGGCCTTTATATCCGCCGCGCGCTGAAGGACGGACCGCCGGACGCGGCCTCCGCGATCGCGCTGGTCGAGGACTATCTCAAGCTCAAGCTCGAAGGGTCCGGCAATGCTTGAAGCGGATTATGTCATCGTCGGCTCCGGCTCGGCGGGCTCCGCCCTCGCCTACCGCCTGTCGGAAGACGGCAAGCACTCCGTCATCGTGATCGAGTATGGCGGCAGCGATTTCGGGCCCTTCATCCAGATGCCGGCGGCACTGTCCTTCCCCATGAACATGCGGCGCTACGACTGGGGTTACAGCACCCAGCCCGAGCCGCATCTGGGCGGACGCGTGCTCGCCACGCCGCGCGGCAAGGTGATCGGCGGCTCCTCCTCCATCAACGGCATGGTCTATGTGCGCGGCCACGCGCGCGATTTCGACCACTGGGCCGAAACCGGCGCGGCCGGCTGGGCCTTCGCGGACGTGCTGCCCTATTTCAAGCGCATGGAGAACGCGAAGGACGGCGAAAACGGCTGGCGCGGCACGGACGGGCCGCTTCACGTGCAGCGCGGACAAAGACTTAATCCGCTCTTTCAGGCCTTTATCGAGGCGGGCCGCGAGGCGGGCTTCGAGGTGACGGACGACTATAACGGCGCCAAGCAGGAAGGCTTCGGTCCGATGGAGCAGACGATCCATCAGGGGCGCCGCTGGTCCGCTGCCAACGCCTATCTTAAGCCGGCCTTGAAACGGCAGAACGTGAGTCTCGTCAAAGGCTTCGCGCGGCGCATTGTCATCGAGAATCAACGCGCGACGGGCGTCGAGATCGAAGCGCGCAATGCGATTCAGGTCGTTAAAGCAAGGCGCGAAGTCGTCGTCGCGGCGTCCGCCATCAATTCGCCGAAGCTCCTCATGCTGTCCGGCATCGGCCCGGCGGAAGAATTGCGCCGCCTCGGTATCGAGGTGATAGCGGATCGGCCGGGCGTCGGAAAAAACCTGCAGGATCACCTGGAGCTCTATATCCAGCAGGCATGTCTCGAGCCGATCACGCTCTACTCGAAGCTGGGCCTGGCCTCGAAAGCGCTGATCGGCGCCGAATGGCTCCTCTTCAAGAGCGGCCTCGGCGCCTCCAACCACTTCGAGGCGGCCGCTTTCCTGCGCTCGCGCGCCGGCGTCGAATACCCGGATATCCAGTATCATTTCCTGCCGGTTGCCATCCGCTACGATGGCAAAGCGGCAGCCAAAGCGCATGGCTTCCAGGCCCATGTGGGGCCGATGCGGTCGAAGTCGCGCGGCGCGGTCACCCTTACCTCCTCCGACCCGTGGAAGGCGCCGGAAATCCGCTTCAACTATATGGCCCATGAGGACGACTGGGCCGATTTCCGACACTGCATCCGGCTGACGCGCTCGATTTTCGCCCAGGACGCCTTTGCGCCCTACCGCGGCCACGAGATTGCGCCCGGAGACGATGTCGCCTCGGACGAGGCGCTGAACGAGTTCATCCGCGAGCATGTCGAGAGCGCCTACCATCCCTGCGGCACCTGCCGTATGGGGGATCGGGCCGATTCGGCGAGCGTCGTCGATCCGCAATTGCGGGTGATCGGCGTGGAGGGGCTGCGGGTGGCCGACTCCTCCACCTTCCCGCGCATCACCAACGGCAATCTGAACGCACCATCCATCATGGTCGGCGAGAAGGCGTCCGATCATATCCTCGGCAAGCCGCTCCTGCCGCCATCGAACCGCGAGCCGTGGATCAATCCGCGCTGGCAGGTGTGCGACCGCTAACATTCGGAGAAGAACAATGCGTGCCCAGCCCAAGGCCTCGCACTACATCAACGGCGATTTCGTCGAGGACACGCAAGGCGATCCGCTCGCCGTCCTCTATCCGGCGACGGCCGAGACGATCGCCCGCCTCCACCTCGCCACGCCGAACATCATCGAACTGGCGGTCGAATCGGCGCGAGCCGCACAAACGTCCTGGGGCGGCCTGAAACCGATGGAGCGCGGCCGCGTTCTGCGGCGGGCAGCGGAGATCCTGCGTGAGCGCAACGACGAACTCGCCCGGCGGGAGACGCTTGACACCGGCAAGGCCATCCAGGAGACGCTGGTGGCCGATCCCGCTTCCGCGGCGGACGCGCTGGAGTTCTTCGGCTGCGCGATTGCCGCGCACAATGGCGATCACGTCGAACTCGGCGGCCCGTTCGGCTACACACGGCGCGAGCCGCTCGGCGTCTGTGTGGGGATCGGTGCCTGGAACTATCCCATCCAGATCGCCGCCTGGAAGGCTGCCCCGGCGCTCGCCATGGGCAACGCCATGATCTTCAAGCCGTCGGAAAACACCCCGCTTTCTGCGCTGGCGCTTGCCGAGATCCTCACCGAAGCCGGTCTGCCGGACGGGCTTTTCAACGTCGTGCAGGGTGCCGGGGAAGTGGGCGCTGCGCTCGTGGGCCATCCGGGCGTGGCGAAGGTTTCGCTCACCGGCTCCGTCGCCACGGGCAAGCGCGTCATGGGACTGGCCGGCGAACATATGAAGAAGGCGACCATGGAACTTGGCGGCAAGTCGCCCATCATCGTCTTCGACGACGCCGATGTGGAAAACGCCGTCGGCGGGGCCATGCTCGGCAACTTCTATTCCACCGGCCAGATCTGCTCCAACGGCACCCGCGTCTTCCTGCAGAAGGGTATCTACGACCGCTTCCTCGACCGGTTGACCGAACGCACGCGCGCCATCCGCCTCGGCGATCCGCTCGACCCCGATACGCACCTCGGCCCGCTCATCTCCGCCGCTCAGCGCGAGCGCGTCCTGTCTTATATCGAGCTTGGAAAGGATGAAGGCGCTCACCTGCATCTGGGCGGTGGCGTGCCCGGCCTACAGGGGCTCGAAAACGGCTTCTATATCGAACCGACCATCTTCACCGAGGTACGCGACGACATGCGGATCGCGCGCGAGGAGATCTTCGGTCCCGTCATGTCGGTCTTATCCTTCGGGACGGAGGAGGAAGCGGTCGCCCGCGCCAACGACACGGAGTTCGGCCTGGCCGCCGGCGTCTTCACGCGCGACATGGCCCGCGCCCATCGGGTCATCGGCGCGCTGCAGGCGGGAACTTGCTGGATCAACACCTACAACCTGACACCAATCGAACTGCCCTTCGGCGGTTTCAAGAATTCCGGCGTCGGCCGCGAAAACGCCCTTGCGGCACTCGACCACTATTCCCAGATCAAGGCGGTCTATGTCGAGACGGGCGATGTCGAAAGCCCCTACTGAAAGGCCGGTTTCGACTTGCGAAGCAGCCGCACGGCAGCTATAAGCCCGCCGTCGGGTCACGGAGTGTAGCGCAGTCTGGTAGCGCACCTCGTTCGGGACGAGGGGGTCGCAGGTTCGAATCCTGCCACTCCGACCAACATCTCCAAGGCGTCTGGCTCCGTCGTGCGCGGCACCTCACAAATATCCCACAGCAAACGTTTGTGCTTTTCGCGTTGTCGAGATCCTATGGCGCGCAATTTCGGTTGGCAGTTCCGCGCAGTCTAAATGCGTGAACGCAAAGCATAGCCGGTAGGACTCAATCGCTCGGTTACGTTGAGGACGGTCCAAGACGCGGCGGAGGCCGCCCAATTTGCCATCTCGGCATTGGCTTGCACCCGCCCTGATATTGCAAGAGCGGTCTGCCGCGCCACCGCATAGATCGCAATCTGGTCGGCAGAACAGCCCCGCTTTCCATACGCTTCCGCCATGGCTGACAAACGTCGAATTTGCTCATCGCCTGTATAGTCGGGATTGCCTAGATCGAGCCAGGCGAAAGCTGAATAACCCAAATCCCATAGACGGAGGCCCGGCACCATCGTGTGGAAATCGATTAACCCGTAAGGCAAGCCGTCTCGGAAGACCGCATTCGTCGGGCCCCAGTCATTGTGGCAGATGACCTCTGCACCGCTATCTCGGACAAGAGGAAAGTCTGCCGTTGCATCATGAAAGCGCTTTGGGAGATCCGCGGCGGTCGTAATCTGCGCATCACCGAAGTGACCAAGGTCGCTCGGCACCTCTCCTGGAAGGAAACTCAGAATTTCGCGATCCTGCTCGTCCATGCCCAAGAAGCGCGGCGCACCCGCAAAGCCCCTCCGCTCAAGGTGAGAAAGGAGGTCGTGTACATGCGCTCGATCTTTTGCGATCGGCCGCCTGACGGTGTCCCCAACGCGGGCGACACCGGCGGTAACGCGACCGCCATTGGAGCTAGCAAGGAGATGCAATTGAGCGCCCGGCCAACGGTCATGACCATTCCCGCTGATCTATGGCCTGCGCTCATGCGCCCTCCAGTATTTCCTCATGGGCGCCGGTTGCTCCCCAGCGAATGATTTCGGCCAGGATCGGCAGGAGTGCCCGTCCTCGATTCGTGAGGCTGTATTCCACCTTGCGCGGCACGACCGGATAGGCCTTGCGATCGATAAGGCCCCGCTGTTCCAGTTCCTTCAGCTCGCGGCTCAGGATGCGGGGCGTGATCGGCTTGCCCAGCCCCCCCTTGAGGAGCGAACGTCCGATCTCGCCGTAGCGATGAGGTCCGCTGTTGAGAACGCAAAGAATGTGAAGCTTGTAGCGGCCGCCGACGATCTGGTTGAACGCGATGGCCGGGCAAAGCCGGATATGGCTCATGTCGAGCCCTGTCAGCAGCGAGGCGGCTGGGCCCGAAAAACTTTCCGATCCTGCCTGCATGATTTTCTCCATACTATCTTTTTTGTCCGTATTTACGAAATCGTACTATGATGATTACCCTCCATCCATCGAAGAATGGAGGAGACAATGATGAAGTCCGATAGCCCCACAAGAGCAACATCGGTAACCGCGCTTGCCGATTTCGCGCGGGGCGAAGTTTCGGCCACGGCTCTGCTTCCCGCCACGCCCGATCGTGTCTTCCGAGCGATGACCTCGGCGGAAATCTGCCGGTGGTGGGTACATCCCGGCGTGTTCGATACCAGGGAATGGAATGGCGATGTGCGTGTCGGTGGGCGCTGGGAATCGGCTGGCATTGGGGGAGGACAGCCCTATCGGCTGAAGGGCGAATATCTCGAAATCGAGGTTCCCGTTCGGCTGGTTCATACGTGGAAGATGGTCGGCGAAGCGGGAAACCCGTCGACCGTCACCTATCGCGTGGAGCCGGAGGGCGACAGCGTGCGCCTGACGGTTGATCATGCGGGCCTGATGATCAGGGAGATATGCGAGGCGACGCGGGCGGGCTGGGAGACGAGTCTAACGCGCCTCGCCGAGATTCTGGCCGAGGAACGAGCGGCAG
Organism: Chelativorans sp. M5D2P16; assembly: GCF_034427935.1. Taxonomy (NCBI): domain Bacteria; kingdom Pseudomonadati; phylum Pseudomonadota; class Alphaproteobacteria; order Hyphomicrobiales; family Phyllobacteriaceae; genus Chelativorans; species Chelativorans sp. M5D2P16. Next base: position 88,449 of record NZ_JAXQNM010000026.1, read on the forward strand.
CTTCCGCATGAGCTATACGGCAGACTCGTGGAAAGCCCGGAAGGTGGTGGTCCCCCAGAAAGCTGATGTTTTGAAGAAGTTCGATCTCGCCGGTTGAACCTTCTTGTGCGTTACGGATCGAGCGTTTGGTCCTGGTCCGGTCGTGTTGGCTATTCGGATTCGTTTTCAACGTGGCTGGAGAACCACTGGTAAACGCCCAGCGCTACCAGCGCCAACATGGCCGAAGTGAACAGCGCCGCCGGATAAATAACCGCTGGAATATGCTCGCGACTCGTCTTGAAGACCATCACCAGTGCTTCCAGGCTGGCTGCGATTACAATGATCGTGATGAATTTTGTTATCGATCGTCGCGATTCCCGCGTGGAGCGCAGTTCCCTTTTGCGGAACAGTTCCTCCTCCGCGATGAACGTCCCCGCCTCTACCACGGCGAAGCCGATGATCATCAGTCCTATACCGTCCAACGTCCGGCGGACGCGGTCGACGATCGGGATTTCCGCGGCAATGACACTGCTGGCAATTTCCCAAACAGCAAAGCCCACCAGAAGAAAGGCTGAAACAAGCAAAGCGACCGTGGCGACCATAAAATAGGTGAGTGCCACTTTTTCGTAGAGTGTCTTCACGGCTAGCGCCCCTCCTTTTTGACTAAAGCGTCGGCGGAGCGTTTTCGTTCCTGCACAACCGGTGCTTGGTTGGTCCCGCGTGCTTGCCAGTCGTTACGGAAGGGCGACTGCCCATGCGCGCTCTACCAGCGTGTGGCAGTGTGCAAATCCAGCGCAGAACGCGGGCGGGCCATTGCCGCGACCGCATTGCACGCTATCTGTCTCTTCATGGCGAACGGCTTCGACAAACGGCAAGATACGGAAGGGCTATGGGAGGTCTTCGACAGCGACAGCGAGGAGGTCGTCCTGATAGACGGGCTGCCGTTGTCCGGACTCGAGGAGGACGAAGCCGACGAGGCCATCCGGCAGTTGAACGATGGCGAGGTCTCGCCCGACAGCAGCCCTGAGACGCCCTAGCCAGCCGATTTCTCTTCGCCTGGAGAGGCGGTGTCTGCCCAGTTTTCAGGATCGGCCGTGCGCAACAATCGCCTGATGCAGTCCGGGCAAAGTTCGCGTTCTACATCAAGCAACCTGCCTCCCCCGGCCAGGCGGATCGAGATCCTAACGAATCTGTGCCTGTCGATATCGCGCATATTCCGACTCTCACCGCACCCCTCGCAACGCCATGTTTCCTGCTTCTGCAAATCTTCCCCCGGAGCTGTCCCTTCATGCGGTGGCCGCATACCCCGCCGGATTCGACAAATAACGGGCTGGCGCCGTTTCGTTTCATGAAGATGCGGAATTTCGGGATCGATCAGCCTGCCAGCGGTCCAGCGCTTGCCATCAGGATACGAGAAAAGGCGCGCCCCACCATCTGTTCAGCAGACAATCCCAATTGCCCGAAGATTTCAATGACATCGGTAAATGTGGCTGATGCACTCCCTGTCGATAGAAACGTCCAAGCCCCAGGATAGAATGCGGGCGCGGTCGCCGAAGTCAATGCGGCAATTCAGGTAAGAACCGGTACGGGGTCCTGGATCGTTTCCCTTTTCCTCATTTGGCTGCTACCGGCGCTCAGCCGCTGGAAAAGACGGCGTCATACCCCGCCACGGCCGCGCGTGCCTTTTCGGCGACCTCGGCAGCACCGGCACCGGGGCTGTAAAGGCTGGAGCCGAGACCGAAGGTACGCACGCCGACATCGCCATAGGCCGCGAAATCGCGCTCTGACACGCCGCCGACAGCACCCACCGGCACGCCGGGCGGCAACACGGCCATGATCGCCTTGATCCCGGAGGGCCCGAGCACGCTCGCCGGGAAGAACTTCAGCGCCGAAGCGCCGGAGGCCGCGGCGGCCAGCGTCTCGGTGGGCGAAAAGACGCCGGGCATGGTCACCATGCCGCATTCGGCGGCACGAGAGAGCACGGCGGGGTCGACATTGGGGCTCACGAGAAGGTTTCCGCCGCAATCGCGAAGCCGGTCCACATCCGCCACGCTCAGCACAGTCCCGGCGCCGATCAGAACGTTGTCCGGGGCCAGCTTGCGGGCACGCTCGATGGAACGGAACGGTTCCGGCGAGTTCAGCGGCACCTCGATCGCCTCGATCCCCGCCTCAAGCAGCGCCTCAACGATGGCCGGCGCTTCCTCGGGCCGCAGCCCGCGCAGGATGGCGACGAGGTCGCGGCGCAATTGGGGCCAGGGAATACGTTGTTGCGTCATGCAATTGTCCTTTCCGGCCAGAGGGCCCTCGCGGCGAAGAAGAGACCTTGCCGGACCAGCGCCCCACCATCCAGGTTGCGGCAGCCGAAGCCCGCGGCGGTGAGTGCCGCTTCGTAGGCCCGTGCCTGAGCTCCGCCGGCCACCAGAAACACCTCGCCCGCCCCTTCGCAACGCGCGCGCATAGCGGCGACCTCCGCACCGATCAGCAGTCCGGACAGCCGTGCACTGGCCTCGGCGGGGGCGCCTCGGCCAAGAAGTGCTGCGGCGCGGATAGTGAAGAGGCGTCCGGTCAGTCCAGCGCCCTCCTCCAGCATCTCGCCCACTGCATCGGTGAAGGCGGAGGAAGCGGGCTCCCCGTCCGCGCCGACCGTCTCGGCAAGGATGGAGTGTTCGCTCAGGATGGCGAAGAGCTCGCCGGTCATGAATGTGGTGAACGCCGTAAGCCGCCCCGCCTCCAGCCAGGCCCATTTGGAATGGGTGCCGGGCAGGCAGAACAGACCCGTACCGTGCCTGGCCGCGCGTGCGCCGGCAAGCTGGGTCTCCTCGCCGCGCATCACGTCTTCGCAGCCCGCCGTGCGCCGGCAGACACCAGGCAGGATGCGCACATCGCGCCCCAGCCCTTCGACGCGAACGGCGTGACTGTGCAGCGCGTCGAGCGGCGCCGGCGTGTCGAGATAGGCCGCCTCGCGCCAGGCCCCGCGCGCGCCCGCCATGCCGGCCACCACGACCGGCAGGTCAGCAGGCGCGCCGAGCGCTTCGAGGTGCGTCTCCATAACGGCGGCGAAGCGGTCGGGCAGGCAGGCGCGCATACCCTCCCCACTCGTCCGCTCGCCGAGCACCCGGCCCGCCTCGTCCATCAGCCACAGCCGCAGGTTCGTCGTGCCCCAATCGATGGCGGCACAGAAGGCGGGTCCGGGCCCGGCCATGGCGCGCCTCAGGACTGGACCAGATCCGCCGGCAGCAGGGCCTCCGGCAGGTTCTGGAAGGCAACCGGACGCAGGAAGCGGCGGATCGCCAGGGTGCCGACAGAGGTGGTGGAGGCGTTGGTGCTGGCCGGATACGGTCCGCCATGCATCATCGCGTCGCTCACCTCGACGCCGGTCGGAAAACCATTGGCGAGAAGCCGGCCGGCCTTGCGCTGCAGAATGGGCATCAGCGAAGCGGCCAGCGCCGTGTCGGCGTCGTCCATGTGCAACGTGCAGGTGAGCTGCCCTTCGATCCCGCGCGCGATCGCACGCATCTGCTCCTCGTCCTTCGCACGCACGAAAATGCCCAGCGGCCCGAACACCTCGTTGTGCATGTCGGGATTGGCGAGCCAATCCTCGCCCGTGGTCTCGAGAAGGTCCGGGCCGGCATTGCGGCCCTCGGCCTTGGAGGCCAGCCGCGCCCGCGCGCAGCCAAGGCCGGACAGGCGATCGCGGCCGCGCCGGTAGGCATCGGCGATACCCGCCGTCAGCATCGGCTGCTCGACGGCCTTCTCCAACTCGGCCTGTGCCGCGCCGGCGAAGACATCGGCATCGCTTCCCTCCAGCGCGATCGCCACGCCGGGATTGGTGCAGAACTGCCCCACCCCCATGACGAGCGAGCCGGCCCAGCCCTCGCCGATCTTGGCGCCGCGGGCCGCCAGCGCTGCCGGCAGCACGAATTGCGGATTGATCGACCCGAGTTCGCCGAAGAAGGGGATGGGCTCCGGCCGGTTCTGCGCCAGGTTGAAGAGCGCGCGGCCGCCGCCGAGCGAGCCGGTGAAGCCGACCGCCTTCACCAACTCGTGGGTGACGATCGCCTCGCCCGCCTCGTTGGTGTTGCTCTGGATGAGAGAGAAGACGCCCGGGTGCTGGCCCGTTTTCTCGATTGCGGCGGCGATCGCTTCGGCGACGATCTCGCCGGTGCCCGGATGGGCCGGATGGCCCTTCACGATCACGGGGCAGCCGGCCGCGAGCGCGGACGCCGTGTCTCCGCCGGCGGTCGAGAAGGCGAGCGGGAAGTTCGATGCCCCGAACACGCCGACCGGCCCGATGGGAAGCTGGATCAGCTTCAGGTCGGGCTTGGGCGCGGGCTTGCGCTCCGGGTCGGCCGGATCGTGACGGCGGTCGAGATAGTCGCCCTTTTCGATGTGGCTGGCGAACAGGCGGAGTTGGCCCGTGGTGCGGGCACGCTCGCCGTTGATCCGCGCCTCGGGCAGCCCGCTTTCCTGGGTTGCGATCTGTGTGATCGCCTCCGCCCGCGCCTCGATTTCATCGGCGATGGCGTTCAGAAACGCCGCGCGGTCGGCGCGGCGCGAATAACCGTATGTCCAGAAGGCGTCCTCGGCGGCCTTCGCCGCGCGGTCGACATCGGCGGACGTGCCGACGGCGAACTGATGCGCCGGGCCGGCCACCGGATCGGAGGAAAAGGTCTTATCGCCTCCGACCCACTCGCCGGCAATCAGGTGTTTTCCGCGTGGCTCGAAGTTCTCAGACATGTTCCGTTCCTTGTGAAGAGTTCCTGGAGGGAGAGCCCTTATCTATTCTCCCAGAACCGCCACGTCGACCGGTTGACGCGAAGAAAAGCGCATGAGTCGTCAAGCCGACCTTGCTGCCGGATAGCAAGTGGGTGGGGACAGGCGCGCCGCGCGGGCGACCCCGCGCGCCGACTTCAGGCCGCCATGGCCTCGGCCGGGGGCTCCTTGGCGCCGGTCATGAAGGCGACGGCGTCGGACATCGTATAGTCCTTGGGATCGATGACGCACAGGCGCCGCCCGAGCCGGTGTACATGGATGCGGTTGGCGACCTCGAAGACATGCGGCATGTTGTGTGAAATCAGAACAATAGGCAGCCCGCGTGCACGCACGTCCTGGATGAGGTCGAGCACGCGGCGGGACTCCTTGACGCCGAGCGCCGCCGTCGGCTCGTCCATGATCACCACCTTGGAGCCGAAGGAGACGGCGCGCGCCACGGCCACGCCCTGGCGCTGGCCTCCGGACAGGGTCTCCACCGCCTGGTTGATGTTCTGGATCGTCAACAGGCCGAGTTCCGCCAGCTTCTGGCGCGCCTGGCGCTCCATCTCCGCGTGGTCGAGCATCTTGAAGACTTGACCGAGCACACCCGACTTGCGGATCTCTCGGCCCATGAACATGTTGTCGGCGATCGACAGCGCCGGCGACAGCGCCAGCGTCTGATACACCGTCTCGATGCCGGCCTGGCGGGCGGCCAGCGGAGAGGCGAAATTGATCGGCTCGCCGTTCAGCGTGATCTCACCGCTGTCGACCTGGATGGCACCGGAAAGCGCCTTGATCAGCGTCGACTTGCCAGCGCCGTTGTCGCCGATCACCGCGAGCACCTCGCCGGGGTAAAGGTCGAAGTCGGCCCTGTCGAGGGCCACCACATGTCCGTAACGCTTGACGATGCCGCGCGCCTTGAGAACGGGTTCCGTCATGCCGACACCTTTCTAATCCACTGGTCGATGGCGACCGCCAGGATGATGAGCCAGCCCGTCGCGAAGAGCTGCCACAGCACTTCCACGCCGGCGAGCCTCAAGCCGGAATTGAACACGCCGACGATCAGCGCGCCGAGCATGGGGCCGAGAATCGAGCCGCGCCCGCCGAAAAGCGAGATTCCGCCGATCACCACCGCGGTGATGGACTGGAGATTCGCCTCGAAGAAGGAGGTGGGGGACACCGAGCCGACGCGGCCGATGGACGACCACGCCGCCAGCGCCACGATGAAGCCCGCCGCCATATAGACCGAAACGAGGATCCGGTTGGTGCGGATACCGGCGAGTTCCGCCGCTTCCTTGTCGTCGCCGACGGCGTAGACGCGTCGTCCCCAGGCAGTGTACTGCAGCACGTACCACAGCACGATGAAGATCGCGACCATCAGCACGACGCCCCAGGTGAGCACGGCGCCGCCGACCTCGAAGCGTTCGCCGAAGAGCTTCAGGAGCGGCGCTTCGGCGTCCAGCGTTTGGGAACGGATCGTCTCGCGGCCCGAGAAATAATAGTTGAGCGCCAGGAAAACGTTCCACGTGCCGAGCGTGGTGATGAAGGGCGGCAGGCGCACGGCGGTCACGAGCAGGCCGTTGACCGCCCCGGTTCCCAGCCCGCACAGCATGCCCGCCAGAATGGCGAGCGGCACCGGAACGCCGAAGTCGACCGAGAGCCGGCCCATGATGACTGAGACCATCACCATGACGGCGGCCACCGAAAGATCGATGCCGGCGGTGAGGATGACAAGGCTTTGCGCCGCCGCCAGCGTGCCGACGATCGCCACCTGCTGCATGATCAGCGACAGGTTGAAGGCGGAAAAGAAATTGGGCGAGATCAGCCCGAAGATCACCGTCGACAGCAAGAGCACGATGAACGGTACCATCGTCGGGTTAGCGTGAAGAAAGCGCTGCACCGTCGCCAATGGTCCACGGGTGACGTGATCGAACTGTGCGAACTGCTCGGCCACGCCTTCTTGCTTACTCATGTCCGACATCCCTGCCTCTTCCAGCATGGAGGGGCGGCCGCGAGTGCCGCCCCGTCACATGAATGAACGGCCTTGCCCCGGGATCAGCCCCAGCAGCGCTCCAGCCCCTCCTCCACGGAAATGGAGGGAATGCCCTCGACCGGATCGTCGGTGACGAGGTTGACGCCCGTGTTGAAGAAATCAAGGCCCTCGCTCGGCTCGGGCACCGTGCCGTCCTCTGCGTACTGAGCGATCGCCTCGATGCCCATCGAGGCCATCAGCAGCGGATATTGCTGAGCGGTGGCGCCGATGATGCCCTCGGCGACATTCTGGACGCCCGGGCAGCCGCCGTCGATCGAGACGATCGTCACGTCGTCGGCCTTGCCGAACGCGTTGAGCGCCTCGTAGGCACCCGCCGCAGCCGGCTCGTTGATGGTGTAGACGACGTTCAGGTTCGGATCGACCTGAAGCAGGTTCTCCATCGCCCTGCGGCCGCCTTCCTCGTTGCCGTTGGTGGCCTCGTGGCCGACGATGCGCGGATCGTCCTCGTCGCCCCACTGGTTGGGGTCGGCCGTGTCGATGCCGAAGCCCGTCATGAATCCTTGGTCGCGCAGGACGCCCACCGAGGGCTGGCTCTCGTTGAGGTCGAGGAAGGCGATGCGCGCATTCTCCGCCTCCTCGCCAAGCGTCGCCTTCGCCCAGGCGCCGATCAGGCGGCCGGCCTCGAAATTGTCGGTGGCGAACGTCGCATCGGCGGCGTCGAGTGGCTGCAACGGCGTGTCGAGCGCGATCACCAAAATGCCGGCCTCGCGGGCGCGGCGGACGAGCGGCACGATGGCCTTGGTGTCGGACGCGGTGATAAGCACACCATCGACGCCCGCGGCGATACAGCTTTCCATCGCCTGCTGCTGGGTCTCATGGTCCCCGTCCACGCGACCGGCATAGGTGGAAAGCTCGATGCCAAGCTCTTCCGCCTTCTGCGTCGCGCCTTCCTTCATCTTGACGAAGAACGGGTTGATGTCCGTCTTGGTAATGAGACAGGCGCTTACCTGCTCGTCCTGCGCAGCGGCAGGCTGGGCAAGCCCGAGGATGGCGGCGCTCGCAAGCGCGAACGCAGTGGTCTTCAGTAGCGCATATTTGTTCACGGTAATCCTCCCGAGAAAACATGAGATGACGCCTGTCGGCGCCACGAGGTGTCAGCCCTTTTCGAGCGATCACACGCAGTCAGAAAACAGAAGGATCACGGAGCTGTCAATATATAAATCAACTTTATTTATTTATTGTTGACTTGACGCGCCGGGCGCAGCATTCTGCGCCGCAATCCATGCCGGGAGGGAAAGGAACCAGTCCGTGGAAATCGGCCTGCAACGAGAGGGCGAAGAGGCACCGCCACGCCAGAATCTGGGCACCAACCAGAGCGGCATGCGCGACTATAACGAGCGCCTCGTCCTTTCGCTCCTGCGCCGCAACGGCAGCCTCGCCAAGACCGAGATCGCGCGCATGACCGGGCTTTCCGCCCAGACCGTCTCGGTCATCATGCGCCGGCTCGAAGCGGAGGAACTTCTGGTGCGCGGCGATCCGCAGCGCGGCAAGGTGGGGCAGCCCTCCATTCCGATGAGCCTCAATCCCGACGGCGCCTTTTTCCTGGGCCTGAAGATCGGACGGCGCAGCTCGGAGCTGGCGCTGATCGATTTTTGCGGCACGATCCGCCGCACATGCCGGCACTCCTACGCCTATCCGACACCGGCAGAGACGATCCGCCTGGTGACCGCGGACATGGACGAGATCGCCGGCAGCCTCGCGCCCCGGGACTGGGAGCGTGTCGCCGGCCTGGGGATCGCCATCCCCTTCCAGCTCTGGAACTGGGCGGACGCCGCCGGGGCGCCGCCGGGGGCCATGGACGGCTGGCGGGAGGTGGATATTCGCGCCGCGGTTGCGGAAAAATGTCCCTTCCCGGTCTATCTGCAGAACGATGCGACCTCGGCCTGCGGCGCCGAACTCGTCTTCGGCGATCCGCCCGCCCGGGGCGATTTCGTCTATCTCTATCTCGGTGCTTTCGTCGGCGGAGGCGTGGCTCTCAGCGGCCGCCTGTTCGGGGGACGCACCGGCAATGCCGGGGCGCTTGGATCGATGCCCGTTCCGGACAGGAACGGCAGGATGCGGCAGCTTATCGACATCGCTTCCCTGAGCGCGCTTGAAAAACGGCTTCTGGCGAGCAGACGGGACACCACGCATCTGTGGGTCTCCCCCGACGACTGGGGCGCCCAGGGACCGGAGGAAAGCGCGTGGATCGAAGAAGCCGCACACGGTCTGGCGCATGCGATTCTGGCCGCCTCGGCGGTAATCGATTTCCAGACGGCCGTGATCGACGGATGGCTGCCGCTTTCCGTTCGCGCCGCGATCGTGGAGCGCACGGCGCACCGCCTCGCCGGTCTCGATTCGGAGGGCATCGCCCTGCCCGCCGTGCGCGAGGGAACGGTGGGGCGCCACGCCCGCGCGCTGGGCGGCGCAAGCCTGCCGCTGGCTGACCGCTTCCTCGTCGGCGCCCAATCCGCTTTTTGATCCGGCCATCAATCTAACCGAGGGAGGAGAAACCATGATCCTGTGCTGCGGCGAAGCGCTGATCGACATGCTGCCGCGCGAAGCGAAAAGCGGCGAGAGCGCTTTCGCCCCGCATGTGGGCGGCTCGGTCTTCAACAGTGCGCTGGCGCTCGGCAGGCTGGAGACGCCTGCGGGCTTCTTTTCGGGGCTTTCCGACGACCTCTTCGGCGTCCGGCTCCAGGCGGCCCTGCGCGAAAGCCGGGTCGATCTGACCTATGCCAGGATCTCGAGCCTTCCCACCACGCTCGCTTTCGTCACTCTCGCGGACGGACAGGCGAGCTATTTCTTCTATGACGAGAACACCGCCGGGCGCATGCTCTCCGAATCGGACCTGCCACGCCTCGACGACGGGGTGGAAGCGCTCCTGTTCGGCGGGATAAGTTTGGCGACGGAGCCCTGCGGGGGCACCTACGAGGCGCTGATGGCGCGCGAGGCCTCCACCCGGGTCACCATGCTCGATCCCAATATCAGGCCGGTCTTCATCAAGGATGCGGAGACCCACAGGGCGCGCATGCGCCGCATGATGGCGATGGCCGACATCGTGAAGATTTCGGAAGAGGACCTTGCCTGGCTTGGCGGAACGGGTGGCCACGCCGAGGCAGCGCGGGACTTGCTCGGGGCGGGCACGAAGCTCGTCGTGATCACCAGCGGCGGCCGGGGCGCAGCGGCATTCTGGAACGGCGGCAGCGCGGTGGTCGAGGCAGTGCCGGTGGAGGTCGTCGACACGGTGGGCGCGGGGGATGCCTTCAATGCCGGCATGCTGGCAGCCTTGCGGGAGGCGGGCGCCCTGAGCAAGGCGGGCGTGGCACGGCTGCAGGAAGGCACCGTGCGCGATGCGCTCGCCTTTGCCGCGCGCGTTGCCGCGATCACCGTCTCGCGCGCCGGGGCAAACCCGCCCTGGCGGGCGGAAATGTAACCTAAACGCGGGCGGCGGGACGCCCCTCGGCGATGAAGAACGGGTTGGCGAAGGCTTCAAGCCCCTCCCCGCCCTTCGGGCCATAGGTGATCGGCGCGCCTTCGAGCGTCAGCGTGCGCCCACCGGCGGCCCGCAGCACGGCATCCCCCGCGGCGGTATCCCACTGCATGGTGCGGCCGAAGCGCGGGTAGAGGTCCGCCTCGCCGCGCGCCAGCATGCAGAACTTGAGCGACGAGCCGACCGACACGGTCTCCGCACCCGGATAACGCTCGATGAAGGCGACCGTCTCCGGCGTGGAATGGGAGCGGCTGGCGACGATGGCCGGTGGCGTGTGCGCCGGGCGGGCGACAATCTCGCGCCGGCCCGTCACCTTCCCGCCATCGCGTACTTCCACCTCGAAAGCAGCTCCCGGCCGGCCGGAATAGAGCAGGTCGCGCGCCGGCGCATAGACGACCCCGACCACCGGCACACCCTCTTTCACCAGGGCGATGTTGACCGTGAAGTCGGCCCGGCGGTTGATGAATTCGCGCGTGCCGTCAAGGGGGTCGACCAGGAGAAAGCCGTCATCGCCACAGACCGGCAGCACGCCTCCGGAAGCCTCTTCCTCCGAAACGCAAGGTGCCCCGGCAAGGGTGGCGCGCAGCCCTGAGAGGATGACACGCTCGGCCGCCCGGTCGGCCTCCGTCACCGGCGAGGCGTCGGCCTTCTTCTCGACGCTGACGCCCTCGTGGTAATGCACCATGATCTCGCGGCCGGCGGCCAACGCAAGTTCCTCGAAAAGGCCGAGAAGCGCAGCCTCGTCATTCAGCCGTTCCACGGTGTCGTTCAGCAATAGCCTCGCTCCCGCATCCACGTTTCCAACTCGTCCGCCAGATCTTCGGGTGCACGGCCCACCGTCTTCAGGTGAACGTCGGCCCGTTCCGGCTCCTCATAGGGCGAGTCGACGCCGGTGAAGTTCTTGATCTCGCCCTTGAGCGCGCGGGCATAGAGTCCCTTGGGGTCGCGCCTGGCGCATTCCTCGAAAGGCGTGTCGACGAAAACCTCGACGAACTCGTCCTGCGCCATCAGGTCGCGCGCCATGCGGCGCTCGGCGCGGAAGGGTGAGATGAAGGAGACCAGGACGATCAGCCCGGCATCGGCCATCAGGCGCGCCACCTCCGCCACGCGGCGGATGTTCTCCACGCGATCCTCCTCGGTGAAGCCGAGGTCGCGGTTGAGCCCGTGGCGCACATTGTCGCCGTCGAGGATGTAGGTGTGGCGACCAGCCGCGTGCAGCTTCTTCTCCAGGAGATTGGCGACGGTCGACTTGCCGGAGCCGGACAGCCCCGTGAACCACAGGACTGCGGGCTTCTGATGCTTCAACTCGGCGCGCGAGTTCTTCGACACATCCAGCGCCTGCCAATGGATATTGGCCGCCCGGCGCAAGGGATAAAGCATCATGCCGGCGCCGACGGTGGCGTTGGTCAGCCGGTCGATCAGAACGAAGGCGCCGGTGGTGCGGTCGTCCTGGAAGGCATCGAAGGCGATCGGCGCCTGGAGCGAGAAATTGCAGACGCCCACCTCGTTTAAGTTCAGGCACTTGGCCGCCTCGTGGGCGAAATTGTTGATATTGATGCGATGCTTCAGATGACTGACTGTGGCGTTCACCTCGTCCGTCTCGGTGCGCAGGAGATACATGCGCCCGGGAAGCAGCGGATGCTCGTCGAACCACACGACATTGGCGGCGAGCTGATCGGCGACATGCGGCCGGGCCTCCGGTGCAACGAGCATGTTGCCGCGGGAGACCTCGATCTCGTCCTCCAGAAGCAGCGTCACCGCCTCGCCTTCAACGGCGCGCGCCTTGTCACCGCCGTAGCTGGCGATCCGCTTGACGCGCGAGCGCTTGCCCGACTTGGCGACGACCACGTCGTCACCGACGGCGACCGTGCCGGAGGCGACGGTGCCCGCGAAACCGCGGAAATCGAGATTGGGCCGGTTCACATACTGCACGGGAAAGCGGAAGGGACGCTCCCTCGCCTCGGCCTCGACGTCCACCGTCTCCAGATGGTCCAGCAGCGAGGGACCGGAATACCACGGCGTCTTTTCCGACGCCCTGGTGACGTTGTCGCCGTAGCGCGCCGACATCGGGATGGGCACCATGGAGGTGAAGCCGAGATCCTTCGCGAAGGACTCGTACTCGGCCACGATGTCGTTGAAGATCGCCTCGTCGAAATCAACGAGGTCGATCTTGTTCACTGCCAGAACGATGTGGCGGATGCCCAGAAGGGAGGCGATCATGGAATGCCGCCGCGTCTGTCTCAGGATTCCCTGCCGGGCGTCGACGAGCACGATGGCGAGATCGGCGGTGGAGGCGCCGGTCGCCATGTTGCGCGTATACTGCTCGTGGCCCGGCGTGTCGGCGACGATGAACTTGCGCAGGGGCGTTGAGAAGAAGCGATAGGCGACGTCGATGGTGATGCCTTGCTGACGCTCCGCCTCCAGTCCATCCACGAGCAGGGCAAAATCGATATCCTCTCCAGTCGTGCCGTGCTTCCTGGAATCCTGCTCGAGGGCCGAAAGCTGGTCTTCGAAAATCAGCTTCGTGTCGAAGAGGAGCCGGCCGATCAGGGTCGACTTTCCGTCGTCCACCGAACCGCAGGTCAGAAACCGCAGAAGCGTCTTGTTTTCCTGAGTCGCCAGATAGGTGCGGATATCGGCGGCCTCGATTTCGGGAAGCGTGGAGTCGTCGACCTTCAGCATCAGAAATATCCTTCCCGCTTCTTCTTTTCCATCGAGCCTGTCTCGTCACGGTCGATGAGGCGGCCCTGCCGCTCGGAGGTGCGCGCCGTCAGCATCTCGGCGACGATGTCCTCCAGCGTTTCGGCCTCGGAATCGATGGCGCCGGTCAGCGGATAGCAGCCAAGCGTGCGGAAGCGCACCTTCCGCTCCTCGACCTTCTCGCCGGGCAAGAGCTTCATGCGATCGTCGTCGACCATGATGGTCATGCCGCCACGGTCCACCACCGGCCGCTTCTTGGCGAAGTAGAGCGGCACGATCGGGATGTTTTCCTGGAGGATGTATTGCCAGATGTCGAGCTCGGTCCAGTTCGACAGAGGAAAGACGCGAATGGATTCGCCTTGCGCGACACGGGTATTGTAGATTTTCCACATCTCCGGGCGCTGGTTCTTCGGATCCCAGCTGTGGGAGGCGGTGCGGAAGGAGAAGATGCGCTCCTTGGCGCGCGACTTCTCCTCGTCGCGCCGCGCGCCCCCGAAGGCCGCGTCAAAGCCGTATCTGTCGAGTGCCTGGCGCAGGGCCACGGTCTTCATGATGTTGGTATGAACGTTGGAGCCGTGGTCGAAGGGGTTGATGCCGTCGCGCACGCCCTCCTCGTTGGTATGGACCAGAAGGTCGAAGCCGAGTTCGGCGGCCATACGATCGCGAAAGGCGATCATCTCCTTGAACTTCCAGGTCGTATCGACATGCAGGAAGGGAAAGGGCGGCTTGGCGGGATAAAAGGCCTTCATCGCCAGGTGCAGCAGGACGGAGGAGTCCTTGCCGATGGAATAAAGCATCACCGGCTTCGAGAAGGTCGCCGCCACCTCGCGCATGATGTGGATCGACTCGGCTTCCAGGCGCTGGAGATGCGTAAGGGTTCCCGGCATATTTTCGAACCTTCGTACTGTCGTTACTCTCCCGCGACGGGAACACTCCGGCAATAGCATGGCGATCCTGAGGCGCTCAAAGGCGCCGCAACCCAATGGCACCGGCCTGCCGACGCACATTTTTCGCCAATGAAGGCGAATGTGAAATGTTCTTCCCTCACCCCTTTCAGGCCTCCCTCACCGCCTCGCGAACGACCCTGGCGATGCGTACCTGGTCGCCCTCGGAGAGGTACGGATGCATCGGCAGGCACAGTATACGATCCGGCAAACTTTCCGAGACGGGCAATCCCGCAGGCGTGCGCGGATAATGCGCATAGGGACCCTGCACGTGCAGAGGCTTTTCATAATAGATGACGGAGGGGACGCCTTCGTCCTTCAGTCTGGCACGGACGGTGTCACGCGCGGGCGTTTCGATGGCGTATTGCGCCCAGGCGGAGCGGCTGCCTCGCGGGATCTGCGGTACTTTCACGACATCCCCCAACAGGTCATTGTAGCGCGCCGCCACCTCCTGACGCAGATCCATCTCCTCGGGCAGGATCGCGAGCTTCTCGATCAGGATCGCCGCCTGGATGGTGTCGAGCCGCGAATTGAGCCCGATGCGCACATTGTCGTACTGGCTCTCGCCCTTGCCGTGGAAGGCGACGGAGCGCAGGATGTCGGCCAGTTCCGCATCGTTGGTGAACATCGCGCCACCGTCTCCGTAGCAGCCGAGCGGCTTGGCCGGATAGAAGCTGGTGGCCGCGACGTCGCCGAAAGCGCCGCACATGGTATTGCCGCGCGCGCCGCCGGTCGCCTGGGCGGCGTCCTCGATGACGAAAAGCCCGTCGCGCGCGGCGATCCTGGCGATGCCGTCGTAGTCGGCCGCCAGTCCGAACAGATCGACCGGAATGATCCCCTTAGGCGCCAGCCGACCGTCCTCGCGCACCAGGGAAATGGCGGCATCGAGGCTTTCGAGATCGATATTGTAGGTGTCGGGATCGATGTCCACGAAGACCGGGGCGGCGCCGGTGAGCGCCACTACTTCCACCGTCGCGGCGAAGGTGAAAGACGGGCAGAAGACGGCGTCCCCCGGCCCGATGCCGCGGGCCAAAAGCGGGATCAGAAGCGCGTCGGTGCCGTTGGCGCAGGCGACGGCATGCTTCACGCCGATATAGTCGGCGATCTTCTCCTCGAACGCGGCGACTTCGGGCCCCAGGATATAGCGCCCCTCGGCCAGCACCTTGGCGATGCTTTTCTCAAGCCTTTCCTGAATGCGCTCGCGCTGCGCGCCGAGATCGATGAATTGCATATTCGTTTTCCTGCCTCGCCCCGATGTGTCTGACTTGCGGAATAGGCGCGCGCAGGAACTTTCGCAACAGATAGCAATGTTCACTCTGTCGCAGCACCTGTCACAAGTGGTGAGGATCGCCTTCGCAATTGCGTCATGATGTCTTCCCATTTAACAGAAAGACGTTCGCTGCTGTTCAGGAGAGGAACCGGAATGAGCGCACCTTTCAAGGCGTATGACGTTCGCGGCCAGATACCCGGCGAGATCAACGTCCCCTTTGCCTACCGCTTTGGCCAGGCGGTGAAGGAAAGCCTGGGTTCCAAGGCTGTCGTCGTGGGACACGACATGCGCCTTGACAGCCCGGCGCTTGCCGGCGCGCTCGCGCAAGGCCTGCTCGACAGCGGGGTGAACGTGCTGCCGGTCGGCCAGTGCGGCACCGAGGAAGTCTATTTCCACACCGCGCGCTCGGGCGCGGATGCCGGGCTGATGGTGACGGCGAGCCACAACCCGCCGGACTACAACGGCATCAAGATGGTGCTGAAGGGCGCGGCCGCCGCCACGCCCGACAACGCCTTCAACGCGATCGAGGCGCTGATGCGCTCAGACAGGCGGTTCGCAACGGCTGCCGATTATGCCGGGCGCGGAGCGCTTCAGCCGACATGCGATCGGACCGCCTATATCGAGCGGCTCCTCGAAGAGGTCGCCGGCCAGAATCTCAAGCCGCTCAAGATCGTCTGCCACGCGGGCAATGGCTGCGCCGGTCCGATCATCGACCTTTTGGAAGAGCACCTGCCCTTCACCTTCATCAAGATCGACCACGAGCCCGACCCGCGCCTGCCCAACGGCGTCCCCAACCCACTGCTCAAGGAGAAGCGGCAAAAAGCGAGCCAAGCCGTTGTCGAGCATGGGGCCGATCTCGCCATCGCCTGGGACGGCGATTTCGACCGCTGCTTCCTCTACGACCACAAGGGCCGCTTCGTGGAGGGCTATTATCTGGTGGGCATGATCGCCAAGCGCATGCTGGAGAAGGTGCCCGGCAGTACCATCCTCTACGATCCGAGACTTACCTGGAACACGATCGATATCGTGGAAAGCATGGGCGGCGTGGCCAAGCCCTGCCGCACGGGACACGCCTATTTCAAGCACATGATGCGCGAGGAAAACGCCATCTATGGCGGTGAGATGAGTGCGCACCACTATTTCCGCGATTTCGCCTATTGCGATTCGGGCATGCTCGCCTGGTTGGACGTGGTCTGCGAGCTTTCGGCCACCGGCGCGCAGCTCGCCGATGTGCTCGAGGAGCGAATCGCCAAGTTCCCCTGCTCCGGCGAGATCAACTTCACCGTCGAGGATGCCAAGGCGATCCAGGAAAAGATCGCCGAGCACTATAAGCCGGCCAATCCGGAGGTCGAGACGCTCGATGGGCTTGGCCTTGTCTTCGACGACTGGCGCTTCAACCTGCGCGCCTCCAACACCGAGCCCCTCCTGCGCCTCAATGTGGAGACCCGGGCGGACCGGCAACTCCTGGAGGAAAAGGTGGCCGAGTTGCGCGGACTGATCGGCGGCACGCCGGCCTGACCGGGTCACAGCGTCGCAGCCGCAACGCCGTCTCGTCGGGTCCGCTTGTTCCCGCATGCGGTCGACGGCGGGGTCGTCAAGATCCCGTCCGCCGCAAAGGGCCCGCCTTTTCAGCATATTAGCTTCCTTCACGGCAGACTGGACGAGCCGCCGTCTCCTTGGAAAGCGCCCACGCTCCCGGTCGAAATGCGGTGACATCCCTCCTCCCGCCTGCGGGAATGCCGCCTATGCCAGGCCTGCAGCAGGAGCACGGGGATTGACACGACATGCCTCTGTGGGATTATGTATACCACAGCTTAGGGCACTGCATCGCATACCTGCCATCGGGATCGGTGGCGGGTGGTATCGAACGCATCCGTTGTCAATGCGGCGTGGGACGGGGTTCATACCCCGCGCGAGCATCCCTGCAGCGGGCGCAAGGTGACCTGGAGGAGAACCATGAAGATCTGCATTTACGGTGCCGGCGCGATCGGCGGCTACATGGCAGTGATGCTGAAGCGCGGCGGGGCCGACGTATCGCTGATCGCCCGCGGCGCCCATCTCGAAGCCATTCGCGAAAACGGACTCAAGCTCCTCCTGGACGATCGCGAGATCGTCGAGCACATGCCCGCAACCAGTGATCCCCGCGAACTTGGAGCGCAGGACTACGTGGTCGTGGCGCTGAAGGCACATCAGGCCTGGCAGGTCGCCGAGGACATGGTTCCCCTTCTGGGACCGGATACCGCGGTCGTGACTGCCCAGAACGGGCTGCCCTGGTGGTACTTCCACGGGCTCGGACCGGAGTTCGCAGACTATCGTCTGCAAAGCGTCGACCCCGGCAACCGGCAATGGAACGTCATAGGCCCTGAGCGCGTCATCGGCGCCACCGTCTACCCGGCCACCACAATTACCGAGCCGGGCGTGATCAAGCACATTTACGGCAATCAGTTCGGCCTCGGCGAACCGGACCGCAGCGAAAGCGCACGCGTGAAGCGGCTCGCCGAAGCATTGGAAGCAGGCGAGTTGAGCCCACGCTTTTACGACGACATCCGCAACGACATCTGGATCAAGCTCTGGGGCAATTTGTGCTTCAATCCGATTTCCGCCCTGACGGGCGCCACGCTCGACGTGGTCGCGACCGATCCGGGCACCCGTACGCTTGCACGCAACATGATGCTGGAAGCGCAGGCGATCGGCGAGAAGTTCGGGGCAACGTTCCGGGTCGACGTCGAACGCCGGATCAACGGCGCGGCCAAGGTCGGGGCACACCGCACCTCGATGCTGCAGGACGTCGACAAGGGGCGCACCATTGAACTCGACGCGCTTCTGACCTCGGTTCAGGAGATGGGCCGGCTGGGCGAGATCGAGACGCCCTTCATCGACAGCGTTCTGGCGCTCGCGCAGCAGATGGGACGCGTGAAGGGGCTCTACCCGGTCTTTCCGGAGACGGACCCCGTGCAGGAGAAGGCCGCCTCCTGATTCTTCCGGCAATCGGCAAAGGCCGGGCGTTGCAACGCCCGGCCTGTCCCATGCGGCGAGGAAACGCGGCGGAACCTTCCAACGACAAGGAACAGACGGTGGGACAGACGATATTTGTTGGTCGAGAGCGGGCTGCTGGCGAGGGACGTGTTTCGGCTTCGCCGGACACGGTGAAGCGGCTTGTCGGTCTTGGCTTTTCGGTTGTGGTCGAGAAGGGTGCGGGGGTTGCCTCGCGCATTTCCGATGCCGAGTACGAGAAGGCCGGGGCGAAGGTTGGCGCGGCTTCCGATGCCGGCAAGGCCGACGTGGTCTTGAAGGTGCGGCGGCCGGAGGCGGCCGAGGTCAAGGGCTATAAAAAAGGCGCGGTGGTGATCGCCGCCATGGACCCTTACGGCCACGAGGGCGAGGTTGCGGCGCTGGCGAAGGCCGGGCTGACGGCGTTCGCCATGGAGTTCATGCCGCGCATCACGCGGGCGCAGTCGATGGACGTCTTGTCCTCGCAGGCGAACCTTGCCGGCTACCGGGCGGTGATCGATGCGGCGGCGGAATATGACCGGGCGCTGCCGATGATGATGACGGCGGCGGGCACGGTGCCGGCGGCGAAGGTGTTCGTGATGGGCGCCGGCGTGGCCGGCCTGCAGGCGATCGCCACGGCGCGGCGTCTGGGCGCGGTGGTCTCGGCGACCGACGTGCGGGCGGCGGCGGGCGAGCAGGTCGCCTCGCTCGGGGCCAAGTTCGTCATGACCGAGGCCTTGAAGGACGCCTCCGGCGAGGGCGGCTATGCGCGCGAATTGACGGACGAGGAGAAAAAGGCTCAAGGAGAGCTCGTTTCCGGGCACATCGCCAAGCAGGACATCGTGATCACCACGGCGCTGATCCCCGGCCGGCCGGCGCCGAAGCTGGTATCGGCCGAGATGGTCAAGTCCATGCGGGCTGGCTCGGTGATCGTCGATCTGGCGGTCGAGCGCGGCGGCAATGTGGAGGGCGCCAAGCCCGGCGAGGTGGTGACGACGGCGGGCGGGGTGAAGATCCTCGGCCATCTGAACGTGCCGGGCCGGGTGGCGGCCTCGGCCTCGCTTCTTTATGCGCGCAACCTCTATGCCTTCCTGGAGACGCTGGTCGACAAGGAGAAGGGGGCGCTTGCCATCGACTTCGACGACGAGCTGGTCAAGGCGACGCTTCTGACCCATGCGGGCAAGGTGGTGCATCCGAACCTTGCCGAGGCGGCCCCGGCGGCCGGCGGGGCGAAGGGCGGCGCGGCGAAGAAGCCGGCGGGCGCCCAGAGAAGCGCATCCAAGAGAGGCGCAGCCAGGACCGGCACGGCCAGGAGCACGGGCGCCAAGACCGGCACGGCCAAGACCACTACGGCCAAGTCGGGTGCCGCCAAGACGGGGGCATCCGGATCTGGCGCGGCCAAGTCGGACGCCACCAAGTCGGACGCGGCCAAGTCGGACGCGGCCAAGTCGGACGCCGCCAAGCCGAAGCAGACCGCGGCCGGCGCCGCCGCACCCGCCGGGACGGCCGGCAGCACGAACACAACGGGGGGAGAGAACTGATGGAACCCACCGCAGTCGAACGGGCGCTCGAGCAGCTCGAGCGCGCCACGGCGGGCGTGCGCGCCGCCGTCGAGAACTTCGAGGCGGCCGATGCCGCCGGCGCCCTGGCGCACGGCGCCACCGGCGGGGCGGTCGACCCCTTTGTCTTCCGCTTCGCCATCTTCGTTCTGGCGATCTTCGTCGGCTACTACGTGGTGTGGTCGGTCACGCCGGCCCTGCACACGCCTTTGATGAGCGTCACCAACGCCATCTCCTCGGTGATCGTCGTCGGCGCGCTGCTGGCCGTCGGCATCTCGGCCTCGGGGCTGGCGACCGGCTTCGGCTTCGTTGCCCTGGTGCTCGCCTCGGTCAACATCTTCGGCGGCTTCCTGGTGACCAGCCGCATGCTTTCCATGTACAAGAAGAAGGACAAGTGACGTGAACGCCGAGCTTGCTTCCTTCCTCTATCTCGTTTCCGGCATCCTGTTCATCCTGGCGCTCAGGGGCCTGTCGCACCCGACGACCAGCCGGCAGGGCAATTATTTCGGCATGGCGGGCATGGGGATCGCCATCCTGACGACGCTCGCCATCGCCACGCCGTCTGCCGGCGGGCTGGGGCTGATCGTCCTCGGGCTGGCCGCCGGCGGCGGCGCCGGCGCGGTGATCGCCCGGCGCATCCAGATGACCAAGATGCCGCAGCTCGTCGCCGCCTTCCACTCGCTCGTCGGCCTTGCCGCCGTCATGGTGGCGGCGGCCGCGCTCTATTCCCCGGAAAGCTTCGGCATCGGCACGCTGGGCGCCATCCACGCCCAGGCGCTGGTCGAGATGTCGCTCGGCGTGGCGATCGGCGCCATCACCTTCACCGGCTCCATCATCGCCTTTCTGAAGCTCGACGGGCGCATGTCGGGCAAGCCGATCCTCCTGCCGGCCCGCCATGTGGTCAATGCCGGGCTCGGCCTCGCGCTGATCGTGCTGATCGCCCTGCTGGTGACGACCCAGAGCACGACGGTGTTCTGGCTGATCGTCCTGCTGTCGCTGGCCTTGGGTGTCCTGATGATCATCCCGATCGGCGGCGCCGACATGCCGGTGGTGGTCTCGATGCTCAACTCCTATTCGGGCTGGGCGGCGGCCGGCATCGGCTTCACGCTCGGCAATCTGGCGCTGATCATCACCGGGGCGCTGGTCGGCTCGTCGGGCGCGATCCTGTCCTACATCATGTGCAAGGGCATGAACCGCTCCTTCATCTCCGTCATCCTCGGCGGCTTCGGCGGCGAGACTTCCGCCGCGGCGGACGACGGCATCGAGCGCACGGTCAAGCAGGGCTCGGCGGACGATGCGGCCTATCTGATGCAGAATGCCCAGAAGGTGATCATCGTGCCGGGCTACGGCATGGCGGTGGCCCAGGCCCAGCATGCGCTGAGAGAAATGGCCGACAAGCTGAAGGCGGCGGGCGTCGAGGTGAAATACGCCATCCATCCGGTCGCCGGCCGCATGCCCGGGCACATGAACGTGCTTCTGGCCGAGGCCCAGGTTCCTTACGACGAGGTGTTCGAGCTCGAAGACATCAACGCCGAGTTCACCCAGGCCGACATCGCCTACGTGATCGGCGCCAACGACGTCACCAACCCGGCCGCCCGCGACGACAAGGCCTCGCCCATCTACGGCATGCCGATCCTCGACGTCGACAAGGCCCGCACCTGCCTGTTCGTCAAGCGCTCCCTCGGCTCCGGCTACGCCGGCATCGACAACACCCTGTTCTACAAGGACGGAACCATGATGCTGCTCGGCGACGCAAAGAAAATGACCGAGGACATCGTCAAGGCACTCGAACAGTAGG
>NZ_JAXQNM010000027.1:0-60338 GCF_034427935.1 Chelativorans sp. M5D2P16
ATTTCGAGGCGGTATCATGCGGGGGTTGTTTTCCAGAGTTCGGTGAGGGCGCGGCGGACGGTTCGGGTGCGGTCCCTGGCGAGGCGGCTGTCGGCGGCGGCGTCGATGTAGGCGAGGCGCAGCACCGAGGGCTCGGCTTCCAGGAGGTCGATGAGGGTGAGGAGCTGGCCGTGCCATTCGGGCTTGAGTTCCACCGTGCCGGGCAGGAAGGCGGCGTCGGAAAGGTCGAGCCGGACGACGCGGCCGATGGCGGCGCCGAAGTTGAGGCGCGAGGCCTTGCCGGCGGTCAGCCGCACCGTGCGCGGGTTCTCCGTCGTTAGCCGGTAGCCGGTGGGCAGCGTGCGCGGGTCGAGCTTCATGATGAAGGTGGAGCCGATGCGCTGATCGGGCAGGTCGGCGCAGGCGACGTGGAAGCGGCCGTGCTTGTCGGTGGTGATGCGCAGGCCCTTGACCGTCGTCACCCTGACCCCCGGCAGGCCCGGCTCGCCGGCGTCCTGGTAGCCGTTGCGGTTCAGATCGTCGAACACCTTGCCGATGAGGTCGCCGCAGTCGAACACCGGCTCGGGGACGATCTCGACCTCGGCCCGCGCCTCCTTCGAGAGGAGCCGGCCGTCGGCACCGACGACGCGCGCCCGGTTGACGTACTTGCCCGGCTGGGCAGCGCCCGACGGCATCAGCGACAGGGTGATGACCGTCTCCTGGTCGGTGATCGTCAGGCCGGTAAAGGAGAGCGTCCGGCCCTCGACCGCGGGCTCGACGGCGCGGCCGTCGAGGCGCGCCGTACCCTCCACATAGGAGAAGCCGGCCGGCATGATGTCGATCACCCTGCCGGTCACGGGATCGTCCGTGGTCGAGGCGACGGTGATGGTGTAGGGCACGCGCTCGCCGCGGCGTATCTCGGTCAGCGCCGCCACCTTGGTGATGGCGGCGCCGGGCAGCGACAGCCCGCCGGAGGTGCCGGGCGCCGGCTCCGAAGGCGGCGAGGTGATCTTCTCGCCGTCCGGCGTGGTGCCGGTGGCCGTGGCCGTGTTGGTGACGCCGTTCCTGACGCCGACGGCGTGGTCGATGTCGGCCTGGGTGAGCGTGTAGGCGGCGGTGAAGTCCTGCGTGTCCTTCGGCGCCAGGGTGACCGGCCCCGGCGTGAAGGCCGACAGGGTGCCGGTGCCGGGCTTGCCGTCGAAGCGCGGGCCCTCGTCGTGGGGCGCAACGTCGTGGAGCGTCACGTTGCCCGTGTTGGTGACGGTGACGGTGTAGAGGAGCCGGTCGCCGGGATCGGCCGCACCGTTGCCGTCGACGTCCTCGAACACGCCGCCCTTGACCGTCGACAGCGCCCCCTTGCGCGGCAGGTCCACCGCCACCGGGTCGTCGGGAATGTCGTCGCCGTTCAGGTCGACATCGGCGGCCTCGCCCGGATCGTCCGACAGGTCCTCGACCGTGCTGCCGTCGGGGGCGCCGCCGCCGGCGCGCACCTGCGCCAGCGCCAGGCCGGCGTCGATGTCGGCCTGGGTGAGCGTGTGGGTGGCGGAAAGGGTCGCCGTTTCGTCGGCGGGCAGGCTGGCGAGGGGGCTGCCGTCGACGGCGAGCGTCAGGATGCTGGCCGGCACGCCCGGATCGGGCGCGGCCACGCCGGCGACATCGACATTGGTGAGCGTCACATTGCCTTCGTTGTAGACGGTGACCGTGTAGGCGACCGTCTCGCCCGCCTCGGCAAGGCCGTCGTCGTCGGCGTCGTCGAAGGCGCCCGTCATCTCCAGCCGCACGGCAGGCTTCTGCTGGAACGCGATCACCGTCGGGCCGGTGCCGCCCTCGCCGTGCGAGTCGGCCATCACCGTCGTGCCGTCGGGGGCGGTGCCGTGCACCGTGGCGGTGTTCTCGAAATGCCCGCGGTCGATATCGGCGGGCGTGATCGTGTAGGTGGCGGTGAAGGTGGTTTCGTCGCGCTCCTGCGCTTCCAGGCTCGCCAGCGGCCCGCCCGAAACGTCCGCCTTGTCGTCGTCGATGGTGATGCCGGTGAGCGTCACATTGCCGGTGTTGGTGACGGTGAAGGCATAGGTGAGGGTCTCGCCGACATCGGCGTAGCCGTTGTCGTTGGTGTCCGCGAGTTCCACGGTCTTGACGAGGTCCAGCTCCGGCTGCTGGTCGAGCACCAGCCGCGTCGGGTCGTCGGGGTAATGGTCGCCGTCCTGATCCTGGTCGGTCGGGTCGGCCGGGTCGTCCGACAGCGCCGCGACCCGCGTGCCGCGCGGCGAGACGGCGGTGGCGGTGGCCTGGTTGACCACCTCCCCGGCGTCGATGTCGGCCTGGGTGACCGTGTAGCTGGCGCTGAAGGTGGTGCTGTCGGTCGCCCCCGGCGCCAGGCTGGCCAGCGGCCCGCCCTGGACGGTGGCCCTGTCGTCGCTGACGGTCAGGTTCGACAGCGTCACATTGCCCGTGTTCTCGATCGTGAAGGCGTAGTCGATCGTCTCGCCGACATCGGCAAAGCCGTCGCCGTCGCCGTTGAGCGTGGCTTCCTTGAGGAAGTCGGCGGCGATATCCTGCGCAAAGACCACCACCGTCGGATCGTCCGGCTCCCCGTCCCCTTCCGAATCCACATCCGCCGCCTCGTTCGGATCGTCCGAAAGATCGGTGAGCGTACCGCTGGAAGCCTGCGCATGCGCCGTCGCCTGGTTCTCCAGCCGGCCCGAATCAATGTCAGCCTGCGTCAGCGTGTAGCGCGCCGTGAGGGTGCCGCTTGTGCCGGGATCCAGTTCCGCAATGGAACCCGAGACCGTCATCATCGGATCGCTGACCGTGAGGTTGGTCAGCTTCACACCGCCGGTGTTCTCGATCGTAAAGCTGTACTCGATCTCTTCGTTTGCATCCGCCTGGCCGTTACCGCCGGCGATCAGGTTCCCCGTTTTCCTAAGCTCCATACGGGCCGGCAGCTTGGCGAAGCTCGACGTGTTGTCGTCCGGATTGGGATCCCCCGAATCCTGGGGGTTCATGGCCGTGACGACATTGACCAGCTCGCCATCATGGTCCGGCGGCACTTCCATGGTGAGGTCGAACGTGACGACGCCACCGACCGGCACACCCACTCTCTCACTGTCGATGCCGCCCGTGCCGCTCGCATGCCGGCAGCTTGCGCCGGCGGAGGCCGTGCACGTCCATTGGGCATTCGTGATACCGTCCGGCGTCGGATCGTCGATCACCTCGAGGCCCGACACGCCGAAGGGGCCGTTCGGATTGGAGATCGTGATCGTGTAGGTCACATCCTGACCGGGGATGTAGGAGTCCGAGTCGCTTACCTTGGTCACCTGGATATCGGCGGGGAGATCGATGATCGATGAAGCGCATTTGGCGCCGTCGTCGTCCCAACTTCCCGGCACCCGGGAAATCGCCGTCGCGGACAAGGCATTCTCGTCGAATTTGTAGAATTGCTCTTCTTGAATGCTGACGCCGTAAATGCCGTTCGGAGCACCGAACATGGCGCCGAAAATTCCGGTCACTGGAACGGTGCCCAGGTTGTTTACAGTACCCGTATCCGGGTCGACTGATTTCAGCTCATGGCTGTCGCTGACCCCGTAAAGGAGGCCATCGCGCAAAGCGAAATCAGCAACATCGGCATTCTCGCTCAGAGTGATGGAGGTCCAGGTGGCGGTCCCCAGATCGATCTTATAGAGAACGTCGTGGCGGCCTCCGATATAGAGATGGCCATCTGCGCCGAATTCGCCGGCGAGGTTGAACGGTGCGCCTGTGCCAATCGGCAGCGGCGGAGAAAGCGGCACGTTCTCGTAACTGCCGTCGCTGCCGATCCTCGTAAGATGTCCGTCGTTATCGTTCAGCGAATATAGATAGTTGTCCTGGGGGTTGTAAGCGATCACGTGTGTTTTGGGGATGGTTCCAAACCGATCATAGGTGAAGGGATTCTGCGCCGTGCCGACTTGAAATATTCCGGTGTCCGGATCGCCGAACTCGGCGACGCTCATGAACATCCGGCCGTCGCACTGTCCGAAATCCGGCACGCTTTGCGCCGCCGCACCACGAGGATTGCCGACAGCAAGGGCAGCCGTGACAAGGAGGAGCGCAGCGGCCCAAATCCATCTCCCTCTGCACGTCCGTGCCGCCATGCGCGCGCCGGTGAGCACGGCCCACGCTGCGCCGCATGCCGACCGCATCCACGAAACCGGTCCATTGCCCCGGGTGTGTCGAAAGGGTTCCGCAATATTGCGCGTCTCGGCTGTGGAGGAATGATGGCTTTCGCGTTCTGTCGGCATGGGGATCCCGTTGGCTTGGTATGACTGCCGGATGCCCGCAGCGGGCGTACACATGCACAAGGGACGGATACGCAAGACCACGCCGCGCCAGCACGACGCGCAGAGAATCGCCGGCACGATAGGAACGGCGCGGCGTTTACGTCAGTACGCGAGGCGTATGCTTACGGTAAAATAGCAAACCGCATGGATTCGCAGGCACCTCCCGGAAAGACGGGGAGCCCGTCGCGCCGTCGGCGCGCGTGCCCATTGGCATTTGCGCACACCCGTGCCAAAGCTGCCGCCGACCGTGAGTAAAGGCAGGCTCGCTCGCCATGCAGGAACACCCCGACGGCCAGGGCCTCTGGGCCCGAACCGCACCGCCCGCGCCGCAAACTTCGGCCCTTGCCGGCGCGCTGAAAGCCGATGTCGCGGTGGTCGGCGGCGGCTTCACCGGTCTGTCGGCAGCCCTCCATCTGGCCGAGGCCGGGGCAAGGACGGTCGTGCTCGAGGGCTGCGAGATCGGCCATGGAGGTTCGGGCCGCAATGTCGGGCTGGTCAATGCCGGCATGTGGGTGCTGCCGGACGAGTTGCCGAAGACGTTGGGCACGGTCCACGGGGAGCGGCTCCTGACGCTCCTGGGCGAGGCGCCGCGCCTCGTCTTCGCGCTGGTCGAGAAGCACGCGATCGCCTGCGAGCCGGAGCGGTCGGGGACGCTGCACTGTGCCGTCGGCGCGAGCGGGCTGAGGCAGATCGAGGAGCGCGCGCGGCAATGGCAGGCGCGCAACGCGCCCGTCCGTCTGCTCGATGCCGGCGAAGCGGCGGCAAAGATCGGCAGTGCGGCCTTTGGCGGGGCACTGCTCGACGAACGGGCCGGCACGCTCCAGCCGCTTGCCTATGCGCGCGGCCTGGCGCAAGCGGCGATGGCCGCCGGCGCACAGATCTTCACCCGTTCACCCGTCCGCGCCATCGAACGCGATGCGGGCCTTTGGCGGGTGGAAACGCCGGGCGGCCACGTGACCGTGGACTGGGTCGTCTCCGCCACCAACGCCTATACGACGGGCTTGTGGCCGGAACTGCGCTGGGAACTCGTCCACCTGCCTTACTTCCAGTTCGCCACCGAACCGCTCCCGGACGCGCTGCGCAAGGCCATCCTGCCCGGACGGCAGGGCGCCTGGGACACCAACAAGGTGCTCACATCCTTCCGGCTCGACGGCGAGGGGCGCCTCGTCTTCGGCAGCGTCGGCGCCTTGCGCTGCACGGGCCCCGCCGTGCATGCCGCCTGGGCGCGGCGGGCGATACGCCGCATTTTCCCCGCCCTCGGCGCGGTACGCTTTACCCACAGCTGGTACGGCATGATTGGCATGACGGACGACAGCCTGCCGAAATTCCACCGCCTGGCGCCCAATGTGATCGGCTTCAGCGGCTATAACGGCCGCGGCATCGCGCCCGGCACCGTCTTCGGCAAGGTGTTGGCCGACCACATCCTCGGCGCCACCCCGGCGGACGACTTGCCGCTGCCGGTGAGCGATCCGCATCCGCAGCGGCTGCGCGCCCTGCGGGAGGCGGGCATCGAATGGGGGGCGCAGGCAGTGCATCTGCTGCGCATGCTGCGCTAGGCACCGCCCCCGAAGCGCTCCACCGCCAGCGTGAGCGCGCCGTCGAGCGCCGTTCCCAGGGGCGGCTGCAGGATCGCCCGGTAGCGTGCGCCGAGATAGGGCGCATAGGGTTCGCCAAGGCCGCCCAGCAGGCAGAGCCGGTCGCACCCTTTCGGCATGACCGCGTCAAGAGCGGCCTCGATCGCCGCCACGCCGTCTGCGACGAGCGTACCGGCCACCGGATCGCCCTTTTCGGCAGCGGCGAAGATCTCCGGCGCAAAGGCGCCGAAATCGGCGGGCCGCGCCTCCTTCCCGAAAGTGACGATCGCGCCCGGATCGTGGTCGAAACGCGCCAGCACCGCACCCGTCAGCGCCGACCCGGGCCTGATCCCGTCATGCGCGAGCAGCACCTCCTCGAGAAGCGCGCGGCCGAGACGCGCGCCGCTCGCCTGGTCTCCGAGGAGAAAGCCCCAGCCGCCGATGATCCTGACCTGTCCCGCAAGGCGCCCGCCGAAGACGGAGCCGGTGCCGACGATGGCGGCCGCCCCGTCATGCGGGCCCAAGGCGCCGCGCACGGCGGCCGCCGCGTCCGATTCCACGATGCTGTCGGCGAAGGGCAGCTTCGCCTTGAGCACCGCCCCGTATCCGCCGACATTGGCCCCCGCCATGGCCAGCACGGCCCGGCTGCCTTCCAGCGACCCCCGCGGCAACGCGGCCGCCGCCGAGGCCCGCCCGGCGGCCTCCAGCACGTGACGGAGTGCTCCCTCCGGATCGGTCATGATATTGGCCGCACCGCTCTCACCGCGCCCGAGCACCCGGCCCTGCGCATTGGCGACCAGCGCGCGGCAGCCCGTTCCGCCGCCATCGACCGCCAGCAGGATCACCTTGTCTTCCCTTGCAACATGCATCCCAGTATCATACCAATATGAGACTCAAAACGGCTACGCATCCGACCCATTGAAGTTAACATACAGATTTTCATCAATCTTTTTCGCACTGGAAATCCGATGCGAAATCTTATTAACATAATTGGCCCGAGTGGCATCGATTGGCATTACAATTGGACAAGCGGTGATGTGGATCGCTTCTGGCATCAGACAGGGTCTCTTTATACCCGGCCCGTCGCGGTCGGACCAGCGGCGGCGATCACCGTTGTTGAGGCAATGACGAAAAGGCTATGATCGCCGTCACCGGGGACAGGATAACGGGAACATCGATGGCGCAAGGCGCCGACAGGGAGAAAGACATGATACGCATATCCACGACTGCAATGCTGACGGCGACGACCATGCTCGGCACGGCGGCGATTGCCGCCGCCCAGGACGTCACGCTGACGATCGAAAGCTGGCGCAACGACGACCTGGCCATCTGGCAGGAGCAGCTCATCCCCGCCTTCGAAGAAGCCAATCCCGGCATCAAGCTCAACTTCTCCCCCTCGGCACCCACCGAGTACAACGCCGCGCTGAACGCGAAGCTGGACGCGGGGTCGGCCGGCGACCTGATTACCTGCCGCCCCTTCGACGCCTCTCTGGAGCTTTACAACAAGGGGCAGCTTGCCGATCTCACCGATCTTTCCGGCATGGAGAACTTCTCCGACGTCG
Source organism: Chelativorans sp. M5D2P16 (assembly GCF_034427935.1). NCBI lineage: Bacteria > Pseudomonadati > Pseudomonadota > Alphaproteobacteria > Hyphomicrobiales > Phyllobacteriaceae > Chelativorans > Chelativorans sp. M5D2P16. The sequence continues at coordinate 7,432 of NZ_JAXQNM010000027.1, forward strand.
CCAAAGCGGCCTGGCAGACCGACGACGGCTCCACCACCTTCTGCGTGCCGATGGCCTCCGTGATCCACGGCTTCATCTACAACAAGGACGCCTTCGAGGAGTTGGGCCTGGAACCGCCCGAGACGGAGGAGGAGTTCTTCGCCCTTCTCGACGAGATCAAGGAAGACGGCACCTACATCCCCATGGCAATGGGAACGAAGGACCTGTGGGAAGCCGCCACCATGGGCTACCAGAACATCGGCCCGAACTACTGGAAGGGCGAGGAAGGCCGGTTGGCGCTGATCAAGGGCGAGCAGAAGCTGACCGATCCGCAATGGGTCGAGCCGTACGAGACCCTGGCGCGCTGGCGCGACTATCTGGGCGACGGCTTCGAGGCGCAGTCCTATCCCGACAGCCAGAACCTCTTCACCCTCGGCCGCGCGGCGATCTATCCCGCCGGCTCCTGGGAAATCTCCGTCTTCAACGAGCAGGCCGATTTCGAGATGGGCGCCTTCCCGCCGCCGGTGAAGGCTTCAGGAGACACCTGCTACATCTCCGACCATACCGATATCGGCATCGGCCTCAACGCGGCGAGCCCCAATGCCGAAGCGGCGAAGACCTTCCTCTCCTGGGTCGCCTCGGACGAGTTCGCCAGGATCTACGCCAACGCGCTTCCCGGCTTCTTCAGCCTGTCCTCCACGCCGGTGGAAATGGAAGATCCGCTGGCGCGGGAATTCGTCTCCTGGCGCGAGGAATGCGAGCCGACGATCCGCTCGACCTATCAGATCCTCTCGCGCGGAACGCCCAACCTCGAAAACGAGACCTGGGTCGCCGCCGCCAATGTGATCAACGGTACCGAGACGCCCGAGGAAGCGGCGCAGCGCCTGCAGGAAGGGCTCGAGAGCTGGTACGAGCCGCAGCAGCAGTAACAGCGGCCAGTCGCGGAACCGCTGGTCAAAGCGGTTCCGCCTTGCCATTGCACGACGGGGAAAAGAATGGCTGCCGCGAAGAAGCCGATCCGCTGGCACATCGCCGTTTTCCTGGCACCCGCCGTCATCGTCTACACGACGGTGATGATCCTGCCGCTTTTCGGCACGCTGCAGCTCTCCCTCTTCAGCACCGGGCCGGACGGGCAGGTTTTCGTCGGTCTCGACAATTTCCGCACGCTGCTCGGCGATCCGCGCTGGTCGGCGAGCTTCTGGAACGCGTTGTGGAACAACACATGGTTCTTCATCATCCACATGGCGGTGCAGAACCCGGTCGGCATCCTGCTGGCCGCCCTCTTGTCGAGCCCTCACCTGCGCCTGCGCGGCTTCTACCGCACGGCGATCTTCGTGCCGACGATCCTGTCCTTCGTCATCGTCGGCTTTGTCTGGAAGCTGATCCTGAGCCCGATCTGGGGGGTGGCGCCTAGCCTCCTCGATTTGGTTGGATTGCGCGGCCTTTTCGAGCCATGGCTCGGCAAGGAGGAATATGCGCTGACGACGCTCGGCCTTATCTCCGTGTGGCAGTTCGTCGGCATACCCATGATGCTCATCTACGCCGCCCTGCTGGCCATTCCCGACGAGATCCTGGAAGCGGCCGAATGCGACGGCATCACCGGGATGGCGCAGTTCTGGAAGATCAAGCTGCCGCTCATCCTGCCGTCGATCGGCATCATTTCGGTGCTCACCTTCGTCGGCAACTTCAACGCCTTCGACCTGATCTACGCGACGCAGGGCGCGCTCGCCGGGCCGAACTTCTCCACCGATATTCTCGGCACATTTCTCTACCGGACCTTCTTCGGCTTTCAGCTGCAAACCGGGGACTCGAACATGGGCGCCACCATCGCCTCCATGATGTTTTTCATCATCCTGGTCGGCGTGTGCCTCTATCTCTTCGTGATCCAGACGCGGCTTAGGCGGTATCAGTTTTGAGGTGCGGGATGCAGGCGTTTGTAGCGATGTATCGGATTGAGCACGGCCCCTTCACGTCGAAGCGCTCGGGCGTCTCCCCGTTGGGCACGTCATCCCGGAAGTCGGAGCGACAGCGGAGGCTGTCCGGGATCCATTCCGGAACATGGACGAGTCACGGAATGGATCCCGGCTCGCGGTCGCGAAGCTCCCTTGGCCGGGATGACGCCCTCAAGGCACGGGCGTCCACGCTTCGGTTCAACGGGAAGACCACCCCATGAGCCGCGCCCGCACCTCTTCCTGGCGCAGCGTGGCCGCGCACGCGATCCTGATCGCCTACACGGTGATCGCGCTCTTCCCCGTCTTCGTCATCGTCATCAATTCGTTCAAGGACCGTCGGGCGATCTTCCGCTCGCCGCTCTCGCTCCCCGATGCCGAAACCTTCAGCCTGATCGGCTACGACACCGTGCTCGCCCAGGGCGACTTTCTCCTTTATTTCCAGAACAGCGTCATCGTGACCGTAGGCTCGCTGGCCGGCGTGCTGATCTTCGGCGCCATGGCCGCCTTTGCGCTCGCCGAATACCGCTTCCGCGGCAATCCGCTGATGGCGCTCTATCTGGCGCTCGGCATCATGATCCCGATCCGCCTCGGCACGGTGGCCATCCTGGAGTTGATGGTCGCCTCGGGTCTGGTGAACACGCTCGTCTCGCTTATCCTCGTCTACACCGCCCAAGGATTGCCGCTCGCCATTTTCATCCTGTCGGAATTCATGCGGCAGGTCTCCAACGATCTGAAGAACGCCGGCCGCATCGACGGGCTTTCGGAATACCGCATCTTCTTCCGCCTCGTCCTGCCGCTGGTTCGCCCGGCCATGGCGACGGTCGCCGTCTTCACCATGATCCCGATCTGGAACGATCTCTGGTTCCCCCTGATCCTGGCGCCGTCCGAAGCGACCAAGACCATCACGCTCGGCGCCCAGGTTTTCATCGGCCAGTTCGTCACCAACTGGAATGCGGTGCTGGCCGCCCTCTCGCTGGCGATCCTCCCCGTTCTCATCCTCTACCTGATCTTCTCCCGCCAGCTCATCCGCGGGATCACAGCAGGAGCCGTCAAATGAGCGAACAGCAGCCAAAGCCGCTGCGCGTCGTCGTCGCCGGTCTCGGCAATATGGGCCGCAGCCACGCGCTCGCCTATCACCGCAATCCCGGTTTCGAAATCGCCGCGCTCGTCAACCGCTCGTCCGTGGAACTGGAGGGCGAGCTTGCGGAATACGCGGTGGAACGCGCGTTCAAGGAAGCGCTGAAACGCGAGAAGCCGGACGTCGCCTCCATCAACACCTATTCCGATAGCCACGCCGACTACGCAGTGATGGCGCTGGAAGCCGGCTGCCACGTCTTTGTCGAAAAGCCGCTGGCGACCACCGTGAAGGACGCCGAGCGGGTCGTCGCCGCGGCGAAGGCGAACGGCCGCAAGCTGGTGGTGGGCTACATCCTGCGCCACCATCCCTCGTGGCAGCGGCTGATCGCCGAAGCCCGGGCGCTGGGCGGTCCCTACGTCTTCCGCATGAATCTGAACCAGCAGTCGAGCGGCCCCACCTGGCAGACCCACCGCCAGCTCATGGAGACCACCTCGCCGATCGTCGACTGCGGCGTGCACTATGTCGACGTGATGTGCCAGATCACCGATGCGAAGCCGGTGGAGGTGCGCGGCATGGGGCTCAGGCTTTCCGACGAGATCAACCCGGACATGTACAATTACGGTCACCTGCAGGTGCTGTTCGCGGACGGCTCTGTCGGCTGGTACGAGGCGGGCTGGGGGCCGATGATCTCGGAAACGGCGTTCTTCGTAAAAGACATCATGTCACCGAAGGGCAGCGTGTCGATCGTCATGGACGAAGGTGCGAAGTCGGACGACATCGACACCCACACCAGGACCGCCACCATCCGCATCCACCACGCCGAGCGCAACGCCGAGGGCCGCTTCTCAAGGCCCGACGAGGTCCTCGAGATGGAGGGGGAGCCCGGTCACCAGGATCTCTGCGAGCGCGAGCAGGACTTCCTGCTCAAGGCCGTCCGTGAAGACTTCGACCTCTCCCGTCACATGGAGGACGCGGTGCAGTCGCTGAAGGTGTGCCTGGCTGCGGACGAAAGCGTGCGCACCGGGCGCGCGGTGAAGCTGTGATGATGGAAAACCGGCAGGATCGCATGCTCCTTCGCGCACGCCTCCGGCCCGTTGGCATATCCCTTTCCGCGTCATCCCGGCCAAGGGAGTTTACGACCGCGAGCCGGGATCCATTCCGAGACTCTTCAATGTTCCGGAATGGATCTCGGACAGCCTCCGCTTGCGCTCCGGCTTCGGGGATGACGCGCGCGGAACAATGCGGTCGGCATGCCAGAAGGGGGCCTGAAGGGATGTCTGCATCTCGGATCTGGCGAAGCACGAACGCCATCAAAAGAGGATCACCGTGGGCTCACTGAAACTGGAAAACATCTACAAGTCCTTCGGCGCCACGGAAGTGCTGAAAGGCATCGATCTAGAAGTGGCGGATGGCGAGTTCGTCATCTTCGTCGGTCCTTCGGGCTGCGGCAAGTCCACATTGCTGCGTGTCGTCGCCGGGTTGGAGGACGCGACGTCCGGACAGGTCCTGATCGACGGCGCCCCGGTCGATGCCGTGCCGCCGGCCAAGCGCGGCATCGCCATGGTCTTCCAGAGCTACGCGCTCTATCCGCATCTGAACGTGCGCGACAATATGGGATTGGGGCTGAAGCAAGCAGGCCGCCCGCGCGATGAGATCAAAAAGCGCGTCGCCATGGCCTCCTCGATGCTGGGCCTCGAGGAATATCTCGACCGCCGCCCGGCCGAGCTGTCCGGCGGACAGCGCCAGCGCGTCGCCATCGGCCGCGCCATCGTGCGCAACCCCAAGCTCTTCCTGTTCGACGAACCGCTGTCGAACCTCGACGCCGCCTTGAGGGTCAATACCCGGCTGGAGCTCGCCAAGCTGCACCGCGAGCTCGAAGCCACCATGATCTATGTCACCCACGATCAGGTGGAGGCGATGACGCTCGCCGATCGCATCGTCATCCTCAATGCCGGCCGCATCGAACAGATCGGCACGCCGATGGAGCTCTACAACAAGCCGGCCAACCTCTTCGTCGCCGGCTTCATCGGCTCGCCCAAGATGAACTTCGTCGAGGCGGAGAAGCTCGGCGAAAGCGGCGCGCAGACCCTCGGCATCCGTCCCGAGCACATCTCCGTGGATCCCGGTTCGGGGGATTGGAAGGGCACCGTGCTCCACGCCGAGCATCTGGGCGCCGACACGATTCTCTATCTCGATACGGAGAAGGCCGGCTTCGTCACGGTCCGCCTGTTCGGCGAACACCGCTTCGCGCCCGACGACGTCCTGTTCGCCACACCTCAGCGGGAAAGCATCCACCGTTTCGACGCCGACGGCCAGGCGATCGCCTGAAGGCGGTAGCTCCTACCGGGTGAGGCAGCTGGGCAGCGTCCTGCGGATGCGCGCGTCCTCCAGCGCCTCCCCGAGGAAGGCGGTGTTTGCCTCCGGATCGTCCGACGGGTTGTCGAACGCGACGTAGTTTACCTCCACGGCCGCATCGAGCGGATTGAGCGACAAGGTGAAATAGACCTTGGCCCCCTTTGGCCACAGTTCGAGATCGAGCGCGATTCTCGGCGTGTCGGTCCAGCCCACATGGGCTTCGCACCCGTGGCCAAGGCGCAGCGTGCCGGGCATGAAATAAAGTTCGGCCGCCGACTCGACGATGTCGGCGATGCTTGCCATGCTTTCCAGACGGATGAACGCCACATAGTCGGCCAGCTCGATGAGCCGCAGTTCGTTGGCGACATCCTGGATGGCGTTCGCGACGATGACTTCGCGCGCTGCCGAATGCGGTTGCCGATTCATCACCTGTCCCCTCCCTGCTTCTCACCCAGCCTGTAGACCCGGCGGACCAGTTCGGCGACCGCCTTGTAGAATTCAGGCGGTATCATGCTATCCACCGAAACTTGTTTGTACATGGAGCGGGCGAGCGCCGGCTCCTCGAACACCGGCACCCCGTTCTCGCGCGCAATCTCGCGAATCTTGAGCGCGATCAGGTCCTGGCCCTTGGCGACGACAAGGGGGGCGGCATCCTGGTCGCGCCGATAGCGCATGGCGATGGCGAAGTGGGTCGGGTTGGCAATGACCAGGGTCGCCTGCGGCACCGCCGCCATCATTCGCTGGCGCGCACGGTCGCGTGCCAGGGAGCGCTGCCGCGCCTTGACGATGGGATCGCCTTCCGTCTGCTTCTGCTCGTCCTTCACCTCCTGGCGCGTCATGCGCAGGTCGCGGCGCCAGCTGAACCGCGACCACGCGAAATCGGCCACGGCGATCACCGTCATCACGAGCGTGACCGCCAACAAAATATCGACGACGACATCCCGGATGACGGTGGTGAAGACCATCGGATGGGTGATCATTCCGGAAAGAAGGCGCGTGTCGGCGGCGCGCAGCGTGAAGACGACGAAGCCGCCGACCACCAGGAGCTTGCCGAGCGACTTGGCGAACTCCACCATGCCCCGCGCCCCGAACAGCCGTGACCAGCCGCTGGCGAGCGAGATCCGCGACGCTTTCGGCCGAATGCGTTCGAGCACGAAGCGCGGCGTGTTCTGAAGCAGGGAGGCGGCAAGGCCCGCCGAGATCAGGAGAAGCATGAGCACGCCGGCGACCTTGGCGATCTCGACAAAGACGATGCGGTAAATGGCGATCGCGTCCGTCTGCGTCGCCAGCGACCAGTCATCGGCCCGCTCGATGAAGATCGACAGAAAGCCCCCGAGACGCACGGCGTTGTTTTCGGCAAAGAAGAGCACGAAAACGAGGATGGCCAGGAACGAGGCGAAGACGGGCGCCTCCCTTGAGAAGGGCAACTGCCCCTTTTCGACCGAGTCGCGGACCTTTTTCTCGGTGGCTTCCTCGGTCTTGCTTTCCTTGTCCGGCCCCTCAGCCATCAGATCTCGTCACGGGCGGAGCGCTTCCTTTCGGCTGGCGCTTCATCAGGCGGCGTTCTGCGCCGAAGGCAGTTCGATCACGCCCTTTTGGGCAAGCTCCACCGCGGTCGCGGCGATGCGGCGGCGGGCCTCGCCGATCGCCTCCACTGAGACGCCGTCGTCCTCCATCTGCAGTTCGGATTCGATCATGCGGCGGGAACGGGCGCCGAGCGCCGAAAGCACGGCTTCGGCCAGTTCCCCGGGCGCGCCGCGCAAGGAAGCCGTGACCAGGTCGGCCGGCAGTCCGTCGAAGAGGGCGACGCGTGCCTTCTGCGACAGATGGACGACCTCCTCGAAGGTGAACAGCCTGGCGCGGATGCCCTCGACATCCTCCGAACCCGCCTTCTCAAGATCGTCCATGACGTCGGTGATGTCCTCACGGTCGAGCTCGTTGAGAAGCCGCGCGACCCGGGCCTGGCCCGCCGAAGCATCCTTGCCGCTCGCCTCCGCGCGCAGGATCTCGGCAATGCGCTTTTCGATGACCGCCTTGGCGGCCTGCGGAACCTGGCCCATGGAGGCGACGCGCCGGATCACCTCGCCGCGCTGGGACCGGTCCAGTTCGCGCACCACCTTCGATCCCGCCTGCGGGGCCATGCGGGCGAGGATGACCGCCACCGTCTGCGGATGCTCCTGCGCCAGAAGCCTGGCGAGCCGCCCCGGCTCGAGCTTCTCGATCTCGGCCCACACCTCCTCGGCCCCGAGCGGCGGCGGGTCCTTGCGGCCGAGGAGGACGTTCACCTCCTCCGGCGACAGGGATTCTGAGAGAATGGTGTCCATACTATCGGCGGAATCGAGCAGGCCGGCGCCTTCCGTGAACTCGTTCTCAAACTCCTCCACCACCTTCTCCAGTTCGGCCTGGGGAATGGTGCGCAGGAGCCGTGCGGCCTCGATGAGCGACTTCAGCTCTTCCTGCTTGAAGAACTTCAACAGCCGCCCGGCTGACGGCTTGCCCATCGCCACCAGGATGGCCGCCGCCTTCTGTGCCTGCGTCAGCTTCACCGCCGCCCCCACGTGCTCGCGACAAATTGCGGGAAAAGGTGGAAAGCGCGGACGCTCATCGTGCCGTCGTGCCGCCGATTTCCGTCAAGCGCACGCCGAAGCGGCTGGTGTCCTGCTCCAGAAGCGTGATTTCCCCGCGCGCAATGCGGCGCCCGTTCACGACGATGTCCACGGGCTCGCCGATCCGCCGGTCGAGCGAAACGGTGGAGCCCTTCTCCAGCGCCATCAACTCGGAAACGGGCATCTCGGTGCTGCCGAGCACGATCTGCACCTCCACCGGAATGCCCATGACGAAGTCGGCATGACCGCCCGCGGGGTGCGCCTGCTCCTCGTCGTGCAGCGCGTCGCGCAGTTCCTCGATGGCCTTGTCGAGGCCTTCCTCCTCGCCGTTTTCGGGCGCTGCTTTCGTCTTGCTCATTCCGCCTCTCCTGTCAGCCGGCCAGAAGCCCGTTCAACACGTCCTGCCTGGCGTCGAATGGTTGCTTCACCCGCACGGTGTAGTTTTGCCCGAGCTTGCCGAACTCGCAGATGAAGACGGGGCGGCCGCGCACGGTCAGCCGTGTCTCGCCCTGGGCGTTCGCGCCCAGTTCGAGCACCTGCCCTTCCCGCAATTCGGCGAGCGCGCCGAGCGGCACCTTGGTGAGCGGGACCGTCGCCGTCAGTTCCACCTTCGAGCGCAGTACCTCGCCGCCGAAACGTTGGCGCCATTCCGCGGCCGAGCGCCGGTCCGGTGCTCGCGTGTTCATGGGGCCGCGCGATTCCATGAGCACGCGCTGGGGCATCCAGGCGGTCAGTCTTCCGCCTTCCTCGCCCGCGCCGATCGTAAACGTCACGCAGACGCCCGGCCCGTCGCGGACGATGAAGCGCTTGAAGTCGCGCGGGCCCGCGAGCGGCCGCCCGACGGGCAGCCGCAGCCCGAATGCCCGCGGTCCCGTCCCGTTGATGGCTTGCGCGAAAATATCAAACACCATCGTCGCGACGTCGAGCTCAATCCTTGATGGGACCCGGGTGAGCGGCGGTACGGCAATGTCCGGGTCACCGCCGAAGAAAGTGCTGACGAGAAGCGAAAGCGCCTGCGGATCGAGGCGCAACGTCAGCGCATCGCGCGAGGTCAGCGCCGGCACCACCACAAGCGCGTCGAACGATTCCCCTTCCGGCTTGAGATCGGCGAGCCGCACGATGTCGATGTCGGCAAGATCCACCGTCAGGGGCGTGGGGAAGACATCCGCCAGCGTCTCCGAAACCAGCGGAAGCACCCGCGTGGCCAGCGCACGCGCTGCCTCGCTCACGTGGCGCGGGTCGCTCGTGGCGCCGACGAGGCGCTCGACGATGAGCTTGCGCATCATCTCGGGATTGTGCGCTTCCGCCGCCATCTCCGTCATGCCGCCTTCTTCTCCGCCGCGCCGGCGTTGAGCGTGTTTTCCTCGACCGCGTCGATCGAGGGCCGGTCATAGGCGGAGATGGTCTTGCGCCCGAACTCCACCGCGACCTGTGGAAGCGATCCGTTCATGTAGGCGAGCAGGGTCTGCTTCACGATCACATAGAGCCGGTTGCGCTTGTCACGCACGATCTTGATCTTCGTGGCGATCGGGCCGACGATCGCATAGGAAAGGAAAATGCCGAGGAAGGTGCCGACCAGCGCCGCCCCGACGAGCGCGCCGAGGATTTCCGGCGACTGGTCGAGCGCGCCCATGGCCTTGATCACGCCCAGTACCGCCGCGACGATCCCAAGTGCCGGCAAGCCGTCCGCCACCGCCTGCAGCGCGTGATACGGCTTCAGCTTGTCGCGCCGGATCGTCTGGATCTCCTCGTCCATCAGCGCTTCGATCTCGAAGGGCCGGGCATTGCCGATAATGATGATGCGACAGTAATCGCAGATGAAGTGGGTGAGCGCGCGGTCCTTCAGGACGCTCGGATAGGTCTGGAAAATCGACGATTCCTCGGGATTGTCGATATGATTCTCCACCTCGCTGCGCGACTTGGTGCGCAACTCGCGCATGAGATTGTGCAGAAGGCCGAGCGTCTCGAGATACTCTTTCTGCTTCGGCACCGCGTGTTTGAAAGCCTCGAGGCATGCCTTGCCGGTGTCCTTGACCGTTGCCAGCGGGTTGGCGACGAGGAAGGTACCCAGCGCCGCGCCGCCGATGATGACCACCTCCCATGGCTGGATGAGCACGTCGATATGCCCCCCCATCGCCATGAAGCCGCCGATCACACAGCCAAAGGTTACGACCAGTCCGATGAGTATGCCCACGCCAACAGCCTTCGCGTAAGAAACGGTTTCTTCCGCATTAGAGGCCGTGGCTTGCGTGAGGCTTGAAGCGCGGGGCGTGCAAGGGAAGAAAGCTTCGCACAAGCCAGGCGCCCTAGGCTTGCCCGGAAAACGCGCGGGGGCGGCGAGATGAACACCTATACGAGCTATCAACTCATTGCGCGCGACATGGCGCAGTCCATCAGCCGCGTCGAGGCGCAGCCGATGGTCGGCCGCGAGACGGAATATTATCGCGAGAACATCGAGAAGGTGAAGACCATAGAGGAATTCGTCGCCGACGACCGCCTCTTCCGCTATGCCATGAAGGCGCACGGGCTGGAGGACATGGCCTATGCCAAGGCGTTCATGGTCAAGGCGCTCAAGGAAGGTGTCGACGACCAGGACAGCTTCGCCAACAGTCTGACCGACAAGCGCTACAAGGAATTCGTCGAGACTTTCAACTTCGCCCGCTACGGCGAGGAAACGACCACCTTTTATTCCCCCACCACCGGAACGGTGAACAAGTATCTGCGCCAGACGCTGGAGGAGGATGCCGGCCAACGAAACGAGGGGGTGCGCCTTGCGCTCTACTTCGAGCGCAAGGCCGACGGGCTGGATTCGTTCTACGAGGTTCTGGCGGACCCGGCCCTTGCGCAGGTGGTGCGCACGGCACTGGGTTTTCCGGAAACCCTCGCCCAGGCCGACATCGACAAGCAGGTCGAGATGTTCAAGGACCGTCTGGACATAGAGGATTTCAAGGATCCCGACAAGCTGGCCGACTTTCTGAAACGCTTCGCCACCATGTGGGAGGTCGAGAATCCCAGCTACAGCCCGCAAAGCTCGATCGCCGCCCTTTTCAGCGAGCCGGCCTCGTTCGGCATTTCGACCGACACGCTTCTCGCCATTGCCCAGATGAGGAAATAGACAGTGCAGACCGGACTTTACGTCTCCCTCTCCTCGCAAATGGCGCTGGAAAAGCGCCTGGCGACCATCGCCGACAATGTCGCCAACAGCGGCACCACGGGCTTCCGCGCCGGCGGCGTCACCTTCGACGACGTCATGAACGGCCTCACCGACAAGTCGGTCAGCTTCGTTTCGGCCGGCGACGACTTTTACGACACACGCGCGGGCGCGCTCCAGGAGACGGGCAGCCCGTTCGATTTCGCCGTCCAGGGCGATGCCTGGTTCGCCGTCGAGACCCCCGCCGGGCCGATGATGTCGCGCGACGGCCGCTTCACCATGCTGGATACGGGCGAACTGGTCACGCTCGAAGGGCATCCGGTGCTCGACGCCGGCGGCGCGCCCCTGCTTCTCGATCCGCAAGCCGGACCGCCCGAGGCCGGCGCCGACGGCACGCTGCGCCAGAACGGGCAACTGCTCGGCGCCATCGGCCTCTTCGCCTTCACGCCCGGTCCGGGCGCGGTCCGCTACGGCAACTCCGGCTTTCTCCCCGACCAGCAGCCCCAGCCGGTGGTCGACCGGCCGGACGTCGGTGTCGCCCAGGGGTTCCTGGAGGGCTCCAACGTGAACCCCGTCAAGGAGATGATGCGCCTCATCGAGGTGCAGCGCACCTTCGAACAGGTCACCGCGCTGGCGCGCGACGGTGATACGGCCATGAAGGACGCCATCAAGACCCTGGGATCCTGATGGACGCGCCCCTGCCGAACGCCGATGGCCCGCTGACGGCGCTCGAATGCGCCTATCTGCGCTTCCGCGACCCGCGCCATATCGTCCGGCACGGCGGCCGCATCTGCGAGATCACACCCGTGCACTACCGCGTCCGCGGCCTGTCCCGGGCTGCACGGCTGGGCGATATCGTCTCCTACCGCGCTCAAGGGGTGGAATGCCGCGGAGAGATCGTCCGCATCTCGGCCGAGGATGTTCTGGTCGCCCCTTACGAAGCGGACGCCGAAGCCGCGCTCGGCCAGCCGGTCTTCACCGCCGGCCCCTTCGACGTCGTGCCGCATGAAAGCTGGCGGGGGCGGGTCATCGATGCACTGGGCCGTGCGATCGACTCCGGGCCGCCGCTCATCCGACCGCCGGGCGGGACGCGCCACGAGCAACCGCGCACGCCGGCCGCCCTGCGCCGGCAGCGCGTCACCCAGCCGTTCATGACGGGCGTGCGCGCGATCGATCTCTTCACCCCGCTCTGCCACGGCCAGCGCATGGGCGTCTTCGCCGGCTCCGGGGTGGGCAAGTCGACACTGCTTGCCATGCTCGCGAAGGCCGAGGCCTTCGATACAGTCGTCGTCGCCATGGTCGGCGAGCGCGGCCGCGAGGTGCGGGAATTCCTGGAAGACACGATCGGCGAAAAGAGCATGGCAAAGACCGTCGCCGTAATTGCTACCAGTGACGAGACGGCCATGATGCGCCGCCGCGCCGCCGACACCGCCATGCGTGTGGCCGAATGCTTCCGCGACCGTGGCGAAAGGGTGCTGCTGATCCTCGATTCGGTGACGCGCTACGCGCATGCCGCCCGCCAGGTCACCATCGGCGCCGGCGAACCGCCGGTGGCGCGCGGCTATCCCGCCTCGGTCTTCACCGATCTGCCGAAGCTTCTGGAGCGCGCCGGCCCCGGCGAAAACGGCCAGGGCTCCATCACCGCCATTCTCTCCGTCCTCGTCGACGGAGACGACCACAACGACCCCGTCGCCGACTGCGTGCGCGGCATCCTCGATGGCCATGTGGTACTGGACCGGGCAATCGCCGAGCAGGGGCGCTATCCGCCCGTCGATCCGCTCGCCTCCATCTCACGGCTCGCCGACCGCGCCTGGACGCCGGACAAGCGGCTTCTCATCCAGCGGCTCAAGGCCATGATCGCCCGTTTCGAGGAAACGCGCGACATCCGCCTTCTGGGCGGCTTCCAGGCCGGGCTCGATCCCGAGCTGGACCAGGCGGTGCGGCAGGTGCCGGTGATTTACGAGGCGCTGCGGCAAAGCCCCGGCGACCCGCCCGCGGCCGACCCCTTCGCCGAGCTTGCCGCCCGGCTCAAGACCAAGGAGACGTCCCGTGACGGATAAGCTTGCCGGCCTCGTCCTGGCGGATGCGACACCCGTTGAAGACGTGCCCGAGGAAGACGCGGAGAAGCCGGGCCTCTTCAGACGCCTGTCCGGACATGTCGCGCAGGCCGGCAGCCATGACTGGCTCGTGGCCGGCTGCGGCATTGGCCTGGCGGCGGTGTGCGCGCTTTTTCCCTGGTACATCTTCTTCAACCAGGACAGCTTCGGGGTCAGGCCGCTCCGGCTTTCCGCGGCCACGTCCCGCGACGGCCCCGGCGGCGTAGCCGCCCTTGCCGACCTCGCCGACGAGCGCATCCCCCTGGCGCGCGATGCCATGCCGCGGATCGACTTCCTCCCCACCGGAACGGTGCCCGAGGCGCCTTTCGATGCGGACGACATTCCCGAACAGCCCTTCCCGGGCGACAAGCTGAGCTATCGTCTGATCGACGCCGGCAACGGCCGGGCGATGATCGAGGACGAGGACGGCTTCTGGATCGTCCAGCGCGGATCTCTCCTGCCCGACGGCAGCCGTGTTGCGCAGATCGGCACCCGCGACGGAAGTTGGGTACTGGTTACCTCGGATGAAAAGGAGATTCGGCTGTCGCGCTAGCCGTGCCGGCGCAAGGCCCACGCAAGACTGGCTGCCTATCGTCGGCTTCGAAATTCATGGGAGTCGCCATGCAGCCCGTCAATCTGTTCGATCTTGCCACGCAGCAGGCGCGCTGGCTGTCCGTGCGCCAGACGGCGGTGTCCGGCAACATCGCCAATATCAACACGCCCGGCTACAAGGCGCTCGATGTCGAGCCCTTCGAAAGCGTGCTCGACAATACCAAGGTCGCGATGGAGGCGACCCATGCCGTGCACCAGAAGACCGGCGCGACGCCCTCTTCCATTCTTGTCGAGGCGCAGGAGGACCCGAAGCTTCTGCCCTCCGGAAACAGCGTCGTTTTGGAGGACGAACTGATCAAGGCGGGAGAAATCCGCCGCACCTTCGAGCTCAACACGGCCATCGTCAAGTCCTTCCACCGCATGATGATGATGACGGCGAGGAGTTGAGGAAATGAGCGACGCCCTTTCCGCCGCCCTCAAGGTTTCCGGCTCCGGCCTCATGGCCCAGTCGGAGCGCATGCGCGTGGTCTCGGAGAACCTCGCCAACGCACAGTCGACCAGCGACATCCCCGGCGGCGATCCCTACCGGCGCAAGACCATCAGCTTCGCCGCCGAGCTGGACCGCGCCAGCGGGGGAGCGATGGTGGAGGTCTCGGCCATCGCCCGCGACCCGACGGAGTTCCCCATGGAATACCTGCCGGGCCACGAGGCCGCCGACGCATCGGGCTACGTCAAGATGCCCAATGTGAACATGCTGGTCGAGATAGCCGACATGCGCGAGGCCGGCCGCGGCTATGAAGCCAACCTGCAGAGCATGAAGCAGGCGCGCGAAATGATTTCCATGACCATCGACCTGTTACGGAGCAGCTCATGATCACCGGCCTCGGCAACGTAACGCCCCTTTCCGGCACGCAGGCTCTCCTGCCGGAAGCGGGTACGGCGCGCTCGACCACCGGTGACGCCTTCTCCGAGATGGTCAGCGAACTGGCCACCAACACCGTAGCGCGCCTCGAGAGAGCCGAAGGCGTTTCGCTGCAGGCACTCGAAGGCGAGGCCGACACGCGCGCCGTGGTCGACGCGGTGATGAGCGCGGAACAGTCGCTCCAGGCGGCGATCGCCATCCGCGACAAGATCGTTACCGCCTATCTCGAAGTCAGCCGCATGGCGATCTGAAGGAAGCAGCCCATGAAAGCCCTGTCCATCGCCGCCACCGGCATGACCGCCCAGCAGACCAATCTCGAGGTGATCGCCAACAACATCGCCAACATCAACACCACCGGCTTCAAGCGCGCCCGCGCCGAGTTCTCGGACCTGCTCTACCAGGTCGAGCGGCTGCAGGGCGTGCCGGAGCGGGCGAACCAGGCCGTCGTCCCCGAAGGCGCAAACATCGGCCTCGGCGTGAAGACCGCCGCCGTGCGCAACGTCCACATCCAGGGTTCCCTCAGCAACACCGGCAACAAGTTCGACCTGGCGCTTGTGGGCAAGGGCTGGTTCGAGATCGAGGGCGCGGACGGCGAGCCGCTTTACACCCGCGCCGGCGCCTTCAACACCAACGCCAACGGAGAGCTGGTCACCGTCGACGGCTTCCCCGTCACGCCGGCGATCGTCGTCCCCGAGGACGCTGTCGACGTCATCGTCAACAAGACCGGCCAGGTCTTCGCCCGCATCGACGGGCAGAACGAGTTGCAGGAGCTGGGTCAGCTCACGCTTGCCACCTTCTCCAACGAGGCCGGCCTTTCGCCCATCGGCAACAATCTCTTCCGCGAGACAGTCGCCTCCGGCCCCGCCAATGTCGGCGTGCCGGGCGATCCCGGCTTCGCGACGATCGAACAGGGCTATCTGGAAGATTCCAATGTCGATCCGGTGAAGGAGATCACCGAGCTGATTTCCGCTCAGCGCGCCTATGAGATGAACTCCAAGGTCATCCGCGCGGCCGACGAGATGGCCGCCACCGTGACCCAGTCGATTCGCTAGACCGATGCGCCGCGGATCTGCAGGAAGACGATTCCGGTTTGCAGGGCTCGCCGCCGCCCTCGCCTTCTTCTCGGCCTCCGCCGCCGCGCAGGAGACCGTGGTCGTCCCGCTGCGCGTCATCTATCCGGGCGAAACGGTTTCGGCCAATGCGCTCGACGAGGTGACCCTGCGCCGCCGCCAGAAGGGCATGGCCGCGATTGCCCGCGCGCCCGGGGATATCGAAGGGAAAGTCGCCCGACGCACATTGCTGCCAGGGCGCCTGGTGCCGCTTTCCTCCGTCCGCGAGGCTTATCTG
The DNA here is from genome assembly GCF_034427935.1 of Chelativorans sp. M5D2P16. Classification (NCBI taxonomy): domain Bacteria; kingdom Pseudomonadati; phylum Pseudomonadota; class Alphaproteobacteria; order Hyphomicrobiales; family Phyllobacteriaceae; genus Chelativorans; species Chelativorans sp. M5D2P16. Next base: position 23,470 of record NZ_JAXQNM010000027.1, read on the forward strand.
GTCGAGCCGGGCACGGCGGTCACGGTCATCTTCAGCGAGGGAGCACTGACCATCTCGCTCACTGCCGTGCCGCTGGAATCGGGGGCGGCAGGCGACCTCATCAAGCTGCGCAACATGGATAGCGGCGCCGTCATCACCGGCATCGTCATGGCCGACGGCACGGTCAGGGTCAGCGCCTCATGATCCGGCGATTGCTGCTCACCGGTCTCATCGTTCTTTTCGCCGCCGCGCCCGCGGTGGGTGCTTCGCGCATCAAGGACCTCGCCGAACTGCAGGCCTCGCGCGACAACCAGCTGGTCGGCTACGGCCTAGTGATCGGCCTCAACGGCTCGGGCGACAGCTTGCGCAACGCGCCCTACACCGAACAGTCCATGCGCGCCATGCTGCAGAACCTGGGCATCGCCACCGAGGGCGGCAGGGCGCGCGCCAGGAATGTGGCGGCCGTCATCGTGACCGCCAACCTGCCGCCCTTCGTCCAGTCCGGCGCACGGATCGACATCAGCGTGTCCTCCCTCGGCGACGCTTCCTCGCTTGCCGGCGGCACGCTCGTCATGACGCCGCTGAGAGCCGCCGATGGCGAGATCTATGCCGTGGCTCAAGGGGCGGTTGTCGTGTCGGGCTTCTCCGCCGAGGGCCAGGCCGAGACCCTGACCCGAGGCGTTCCGACCGCCGGCCGCGTGCCGAACGGCGCGGTCGTCGAGCGCACCGTCAAGGCCGCCTTCAACGACATGCTGATGCTCACCCTGCAGTTGCGCAATCCTGACTTCTCCACGGCCGTGCGCGTCACCGACGCGATCAACGCCTATACGAAGAAGCGTTTCGGGGCGCGGCTGGCGATGGAGCAGGATTCGCGCACGGTCAACATTCGCAAGCCGAAGAACATATCCGCCGCCCGTTTTTATGCCGAAATTGAAAACCTCGTTGTCGAGCCGGACGCGCCCGCGCGCGTGGTCGTCGACGAGAGAACCGGCACCGTGGTGATCGGCAACGATGTGCGAATCTCGCGCGTCGGCATCAGCCACGGGGCGCTCACGGTTCGGGTCACCGAAATGCCGCGCGTCGTCCAGCCGGAGCCGTTCTCATTCGGCGAAACCGAAATCGAACCCTACACGGTCATCGACGCCGACCAGCCGGACGCCCGCGTGGCCGTGCTCGACGGACCCGATCTGCAAACGCTCGTCTCCGGCCTCAACCGGCTGGGCGTGAAGCCCGACGGCATCATTGCCATCCTGCAGGGCATCAAGTCCGCCGGTGCACTGCAGGCCGAACTCGTGCTGCAATAGGAGCGATCCATGCGAAAGCGCTTACGCATGAAAAAGACGGCGAACCGGGCGGGGAAATCGTTTTTCTCCGCCGCGCTCCTGGCTGTGCTGCTCGCGCCGGGGACGGTCCGTGCCGCCGATACCGGAGACGAGGTCCAGCGCTTCTGTACGAACATCGCCGACGCCGCGCGCGACCGCCGCTACATCCTGCAGACCGAGGAACTGGAAAGCCTGCGCGGAGAGATCGACGCCCGCATCGCGGCGCTGGAGGAAAAGCGCGCCGAATACGAAGCCTGGCTCGCGCGCCGCGATGCCTTCCTCGCCCGCGCCGAGGGTGACCTCGTGCAGATCTATTCCAGCATGCGCCCGGATGCGGCCGCCGAACGCCTGGCGGAAGTACGCGTCGAACTCGCCGCCGCCATCCTGATGCGCCTGGAGCCGCGCACGGCCGGCCTCATCCTCAACGAGATGAACAGCAAGTCCGCGGCGACGCTGACCACCATCATCGCCAGTGCGGCCCGTCCCGAGGATCCTTCATGAGACCGCCCGCAGGCGCCGCTCTCATTGCCGCCGCACTTGCGCTGGGCGGCTGCACGACGGCGGACGAACTGGGCCGGGCACCGAAGCTGTCGCCGGTGGGCGCCGGCGCCGAACCCACCATGCTGCCGGCCTATCACTATCCCAACAAGACCGAGCCGCCGCTTGCCCGCTATTCCCTCTGGAGCGATCGGCAAAGCCGGCTCTTCACCGATCCGCGAGCGTTGCATGTCGGCGACATCCTGACCGTCGAGATCAGGATCAACGACAAGGCACGTTTCGAAAACGAATCCATGCGCTCGCGACAGGCCGCCCGCGACCTCGGCGTCTTCGGCTCCTTCAGCACCGGCAGCCCGAGCGGCAGCGCCAGCGGCAATGCCCAGGCCCAGGGCGAGATCGGATCCGGCACCTCCACCGACTCCGAAGGCAGGACCGAGCGTTCCGAGGACCTGAAGCTGGTCGTCGCCGCCGTGGTGACCGACAAGCTGCCCAACGGCAATCTGCGCATTTCCGGCACGCAGGAGGTGCGCGTCAACTTCGAGCTGCGGGTGCTCACCATCGCCGGCATCGTGCGCCCCGCCGATATCGGCCCGCACAACACCGTTTCCTACGAGCGCATCGCCGAGGCGCGGATTTCCTACGGCGGCCGCGGGCGCTTGAGCGAGGTGCAGCAGCCGCCCTACGGCCAGCAGATCCTCGACACGGTGCTGCCCTTCTGACGGAGAGACAAAGCGTGGCACTGGTTCTCGAAGACAAGCAGAAGGCCAAGGGCACTCCCCTCGTGCTGCAGGTTATGGCCCTCATCGTCGTCACGGCGCTGGCGGTCGGCATGGGCTGGATCACCGGCGGCTACCTGGAGGCAAGGCAGGCACCCGCCTCCGAGCCCGGCACCGTCAAAGAGGAGGAGCCCGCCGCACGCGGAAACGATGGACCGGCAGACCCGGTCTCGGTCGCCGCGCCTGCGGTGATCGACCTCGACCCGATCACCACCAACCTGGCCGACCCCACCGAGATCTGGGTGCGCATGGAACTGGCTGCGGTCTTCGACGGCGCGCCGGACCCCGCGCTCGCGCGAAAGGTTCACCAGGACATCCTCGCCTATATCCGCACCGTGAAGCTGCGGCAGATCGAAAGCGCGAGCGGCTTTCAGCACCTCAGGGCGGACCTGCGCGAGCGCGCCCGCATCCGCAGCGAAGGTCGCGTCGACGACATCCTGATCAGGACATTCCTTTACGAATGAAGCGCACCACGCTCACCTTCGCGGCCTGGATCGCGGCCACCGTTCCCGCCGCCGCCCAGACGCTCGATTTCGAGGCGCTCGCCGGCAATGCGGACGGCACCACGGTGGGCTACATCATCCAGCTCTTCGGCCTGCTGACCGTTCTATCGATTGCGCCGGGGATCCTCATCATGGTGACGAGCTTCACCCGGTTCGTCATCGCCTTCGCCATCCTGCGCGCCGGCATGGGCCTGCCGACCACGCCGGCGAATCTCATCCTCATCAGCCTGGCGCTTTTCATGACCTTCTATGTCATGGCGCCCACATTCGACCGCGCATGGAACGAGGGGGTGCGCCCGCTGATGGACAACGAGATCTCCGAATCGGTGGCCATGGAGCGCATTACCGAGCCCTTTCGCGATTTCATGGCCGACAATGTGCGCGAGGAGGACTACACGCTTTTCGCCGATCTCGCGGTCGAGCGCGGGGGCGTGGAGACATCGGCCGAAGCCGCGGACCTGCGCGTCCTCATCCCGGCTTTCATGATCTCTGAGATCCGGCGCGGCTTCGAGATCGGTTTTCTCGTCGTCCTTCCCTTTCTGGTGATCGACCTGATCGTCGCCACCATCACCATGTCCATGGGCATGATGATGCTGCCGCCGACCGTGGTCTCGCTGCCCTTCAAGATCCTGTTCTTCGTGCTGATCGACGGGTGGAACCTGCTCGTGGGCAGCCTCGTGCGCTCCTTCTTCTAGCGGCTGTTAGGGCCGCGCCGTATTATCTGTTTGTTAGTGAATCGCCGGCATAACGCGGGGGCAATGCATGGCGGAGGTGAGCCCCCGGTTCACCGGCATGATGCCTCTCCGCCATACCGGCCGGCCCGGTATGTCCCTTTTCATGCACACTCAGGGACACTTTCCCATGGCAAGTCTCAACACCAATGCCGCAGCGATGACCGCGCTGCAGACCCTCAACTCCATCTCCAAGGACATGGCGACGACGCAGTCGCGCATCTCCACCGGTCTGCGCGTGAACGAGGCGTCCGACAACGCCGCCTACTGGTCGATCGCCACCACCATGCGCTCCGACAACAAGGCCAACTCCGTGGTCCAGGACGCGCTCGGCCTGGCCGCCGGCAAGGTCGACACCGCCTACACGGCGATGGATTCGGCCAAGGACGTCGTCGACCAGATCAAGGAGAAGGTCCTGCTCGCCAAGACTTCGAGCTCCGAGGACCGCTCCAAGATCCAGAGCGAGATCACGGCCCTGCAGGCACAGCTCACGGAAACGTCCGGCGCGAGCTATGCCGGTACCAGTCTGCTGACGACCGACTCGACCGCGGCGACCACCGAATTCAGCGTGATCTCGTCCTACAACCGCGATTCCACCGGCGCCGTCACGACCGGTGAGATCAACGTCACGCTCGCCGACATCCGCCTCATCGACAGCGGCGGTGCCAATGCCGGCATTCTGGACACCGAGTTCACGACCACCGGTGCCGGCGCCGCGACGGCCTCCGTCATGACGCTCGACGTCACCGGCGCCGGTCTGGACGAGACCGACTTCAACGACATGCTGACCGGGATCGAGACGGCCCTCGCCGACATCGCAACCGGTGCGTCCTCGCTGGGTGCCGCCAAGTCGCGCATCGACCTGCAGAACGACTTCGTTTCCAAGCTGGCGGATGCGATCGATCGCGGTGTCGGCCAGCTCGTCGACGCCGATATGAACGAGGAGTCGGCCCGTCTGTCCGCCCTCCAGGTGCAGCAGCAGTTGGGCGTCCAGGCGCTCTCCATCGCCAACTCCAACGCCCAGAACATCCTGTCGCTGTTCCGCTGACGGCAGCCTTCGTTCCGATCATGGGGATGGGCCGCGCACTGCGCGGCCCATTTCATTTTCGCACAAGCTTCGCGCTCTAGGCTTGCCCGGCAATTCGCTGGGAGCGTTGTCGACTTGCCTGAGCAGCTTCGAACCGTCGTCGAAAATCTGAAGAGCCTGGGGCCGCGCCGCCTCGCCATGATGGGGGGTGTTCTGGCCCTCGTGATGGCCGTCATCGTCACCGGCGCGCTCTATCTCAACAAGCCGGCCTACGAGACGCTCTATGTCGGGCTGGAACGTGCCGACGTGAACCAGATCGGCCTCGTGCTCGGCGAGGCCGGCATCAGCTTCGACGTGAACTCCGACGGCACCGCCGTGCTCGTGCCGGCCGGCAAGACGGCCCAGGCGCGCATGCTGCTCGCCGAGAAGGGCCTGCCGACCAGCACCAATGCCGGCTACGAGCTCTTCGACAATGTCGGCTCGCTGGGACTCACCACCTTCATGCAGGAGGTGACGCGTGTGCGCGCGCTCGAAGGCGAGATCGCGCGCACCATCCAGTCGATCGCCGGCATCAAGGCCGCCCGCGTGCACATCGTCATGGAGGAGCGTGGCAATTTCCGGCGCGAGGCCCAGGAGCCTTCCGCCTCCGTGGTCATCCGCACCGCCGGCATCGAGGGGGTCGAGAAGGCCGCCTCGATCCGCTACCTCGTCTCTGCCGCCGTGCCCGGCCTGAACACGGAGAAGGTGACGGTGCTCGACTCCACCGGCACGCTGCTTGCCGCCGGCGACGACCCGGCCAACAACACCGCCCAGCGCTCGATCGGCATCGAGCGCACGGTGGAATCGCAGATCGAGGAGAACATCCGCCGCGCGCTTTCCCCCTATCTCGGCCCGGACAATTTCCGTGCCAGCGTGAAGGCCACGGTGAACACCGATGCGCGCCAGGTGGAGGAGGTCATCTACGATCCCGATTCGCGTGTCGAGCGCTCCGTCCAGATCGTCCGCTCCAACGACAGCGCCACCCAGGAAACCGCAGCCACGCCGACCACCGTGCTGCAGAACCTGCCTGAGGAGGAGACGCCGGCCGGCGAGCTGCCGCGCTCCTCCGAGGAGAGCGAGCGGCGCGAGGAGACCACCAATTACGAGATCAACACGAAACGGATCGCCACCACCAGCAACGGGTACCAGGTCAACCGCCTCTCCATCGCCGTCGTTGTCAACCAGGCCCGGCTCGCCGGACTTCTGGGCGAGAATGCCGCCCCGGAAGAGATCCGCCGGCGGCTCGATGAAATTCAGTCCGTCGTCGTCTCCGCGACCGGCTTCGACGAAGCGCGCGGCGACCTCTTGAACGTCGCCGCCGTCGAGTTCATCGACGGACTGGACGGGGTCGAGGTCCAGCCCGCTGGGCCGATGGCCTTCATGAACCGGCATGCCGGCACCATGATCAACGCCGCCGCCTTCGTCCTGGTCGCCTTCCTCGTCACCTGGTTCGGCCTGAAGCCTCTGGGGGCTGCGCTCGTCGCACCGGCGACGGCCGGCGCGGTGGAAAACGAGGCACAGGCGGCATTGCCCGACCGCTCGGGCGAGCAGCGCCTGCCGGCCGCCGGTGGAATGGATGCGGAAACCGCCGACGAGGAAGAGGCGGGTGACGGCTATCCGCTGAAGATCAGGCCCGCCCCGCAGGCCCGCCTCGCCCGCATGGTGGACCTTAGCGAGGAGCGCACGGCCCACATCCTGCGCAAGTGGGCGCGTGCCGAGGCGGAGGTCGCGAACTGATGGCCGCAGCAGCGCTCGCCGACGCCCTGCCCGATTTCGGCACACTCGCCGCCACGCGCCCCGCGCAGCGGGCTGACGATCCGATACCGCCGCGCCCGGTGCCGGATGCGACGGGACGGACCGCCGTCGAAAAGGCGGTGGCCGAAGCCGAAGCGGCGCTCGTCCAGCGCCTCGAAAAGGAGTTCGAGGAAAAGCTGGCAGCCGAGCGCCGGCATCACGCCGAGGAACTGCAAGAGACCGTCCGCCGGCTCGGCGAGGAGGCCGGCGAAGCCATCTCCCGAAACTTCGAAGAGATGAAGCAGGAGGTCATATCCCGGACCTGCGCCAGCGCCGCACGCGTTCTCGGCGCGGTCCTGACGGAAGATCTGCAAAGCCGCGCGGTCGACGAACTCGCGCGTATCGTGGAGGACGCGCTGGCCGAACAGGATTCGGTGCGCGTGCGCGTTCGCGTCAGCGGCACCACCTTTCTGTGCGATGCGCTGCGCGCGCGGCTGGGGCCACATGCCGCTTCGGTGGATTTCTCCGAGGGGACAGGTTTCGACCTCACGGCGAGGATCGACGAGAGTCTGTTCGAAACGCGTCTCGCCGAATGGTCGGGGACCCTTGCCGAGGTGCTGTCATGACGATGGCCGACGGCGGGGAACGCCAGCCGGAAATCATTATCGTGCGCCGGGGCGGCGATGACGAGGACGAGGGCCATCACGGCGGCGTCTGGAAGATCGCCTTCGCCGATTTCATGACCGCGATGATGTGCTTCTTCCTCGTCATGTGGCTGATCAACGCCGCCAACGAGCAGACGCGCTCCGCCCTTGCCAGCTACTTCAACCCCGTCAAGCTGATCGACCGCAGCACCAGCAGCAAGGGTCTGGAAGACATGGGGCTGGCGCCGCAGAACCACGCTACTCGACCGCAGCATGTCGGAGATCCCGAAGGGACGCCGACCGGTGAGCGCGACCAGACCCCCGGGGGGGCGGGCGAGGAGACGGGCAGGGTCTCCGACGAGAATTTCTTCTCCGATCCCTATGCGGTTCTGGCCGAGATCGCCGCCGAAACCGGCATGGACCAGAACGTCTCGCCGAAAGGCGAAGGCGGCGAGCAGGATGCCGGCCCGTCTTCCGGCGCCTCCGGCGGAGAGGCTTACCGCGACCCCTTCGCGCCGGATTTCTGGTCGCAGCAGGTCTCGGAGCCGCGGACCGGTGTCGAGGGCGATCCCGACGAAGCGCGGGAAAATCCCTTCGGTGGCGACGCGCGCGCCGAGGAGACCGGCGAAGAACGCCTCTCGCGCGCCGAGGAGCGGGAGCCAAGCGCGGCTGCACAGAGCGCGGGCGGTGAACCGGCGCGCGCGCCGGCCCTTGAAAGCGTCGCGGAGGCCCAGCCCCTTGCGCCGGCCGAAGAAAGCGCCCGGCCCGACCAGGCGGAACCGGCGAAGAAGGAGCGGCAGGAGGAGGCTGCCGTGCGCGAGCGGGCGGCCGATGCCGTGCGCACATCGCTTGCTAGAGCGCTCGAAGGCGAGGGCCTCGCCGCTTCCGTCACCGTCGAGGCGGGACAGGACGGCGTTCTCATCTCCGTCATGGACGACGTCCGCAACGGCATGTTCCCGGTCGGCTCCGCCGTGCCGGCCCGTCCCCTGGTGACGGCGATGGAGAAGATCGGCCGCGTGCTCGCGCAAAGACCCGGCCTGGTGCGCGTGCACGGACACACGGACGCACGGCCGTACAGCGATGGAAATTACGACAATTGGCGCCTTTCCACCGCCCGCGCGCACGCGGCTCAGTACATGCTGGTGCGCGGTGGTTTGGACGAGGCGCGGCTTGAAGAGGTGGCGGGCTTCGCCGACCGGCATTTGAAACGCCCGGACGATCCGCTCGCCGCCGCCAACCGGCGCATCGAGATCCTGCTGGAGATGCCGCGATGAAAGGCCGGCTGACGGCGGCGGCTCTGCTGGCGGCGTTTTCAGGCACGCACGCGCCGGCCGAAGGGCTGGAGCCTTATGAGATGGTGCGCTCACTGCAGCGCGTTCAGGACAGGATCGCCGACGGCGACCACGCAGCCCTTCCCATGCAGGCCAAGCTGCTCGGCATCATCGACGGGCGTCTGCGTGAGGCCACTTCCGAAGCCTTCGAGGACCCGCGCAATCGCGAGGCAGTGCTGATCTACGGCGCCAGCGGCGGCAATCCGGAAACGCTGGACATGATCGTCTCCCGGCTGAACTTCGAAGGTGCGGAAGAAACCTTCGCCCGGGGCGTGGTGCGCTATGCGCACGGCGACGCCGCTAGCGCGCGCGAATTGCTGCGCGAAACCGAGCCGCTCGATCTCGACGGTGTGCTCGCCGCGCCCCTGGCCCTGATGGCGGGGTCGCTCCTGACGCAGGAGGACCCGGCTGCCGCCCTCGACCTTTTCGACCGGGCGCGGCTGCTCAGCCCCGGCACGCTGATCGAGGAAGCGGCGCTGCGCCGCAGTGTCGCCATCAGCGCATCCCTGAAAGCCACCGAACGCTTTCTCCGGGCGGCCGAGCAGTATGTGCGACGCTTCGTGCGCTCGCCCTATGCGAGCCGCTTCGCGGAGGATTTCGTTTCCGGGGTCGTGGCTTTGCATGCCGAGATCGATCTGAACGCGCTGGAGGCGATCGTCGCGGAGATGGACCGGGAAAAGGCCCATGCGATCTATCTGCGCATCGCCCGCCAGAGCGCCATCGACAGTCACCGCGACCTGCTCGCGTTCGCCGCGGGTAAGGCCCGTGACTATGCGCCTGCGGAGGAGGCGGAAGACGACCCGCGCGCCCTTCTTTACGCCAATGCCGCCCGGGTCGCCTCGCCGGAAGTCGACGACGTGCTGGCGGTGCTGCGACGTATCGACGAATCCCGTCTGTCGTCCGGCGATCGGCGTCTTCTGAAGGCAGCGCGCGAGATCGCCGCGGACGTGATCGCGCCACCGGCGACCGCGGAGTGGGCTGAAACCGTTCCGGCCGCGGCGGAGGACGAGACCGACGCCGCTCCGGCGACGGCCGAATACGTGGCCGCGACGCGGGACAAGCTCCGCGCCATCGATGCGCTTCTCGGGGAGGAGGCAAGACCATGACGGAGGCGATCAAGGCAGGCGGTCCGGCCATCCTGGCGGGCATGCAGGACGCCGGGCGTAGGTCCGGAAAACTTCCCTCCGATGCGTTGACCTTTCACCGTGCGCTGGAAGATGGGCGGCAAGAGCAATCCGCGGCAAGCTTGCGTCCCGGGGAGGAAGGCGCCGGGCGGCACGATTGGCAGATCAAGGGGTTTCTCGAAAGACTCTCCCTTCCACAGGAAGCGGGGCAGGACGCCCCTGACAATGAGATGCCTGGCGTGAGCGATGAAGGAATGCTCCGCCTGTCCCTCGACGCCTCCCTCGGGCAGACACCGCAGAAGCGCGGCGCCGAACCGGCGCAGGGCAATAGCAAGGCCGCCGCCGAGCTTCCGCTGCGAATGAAAAGCACCGCTGCACGCGGTGAAGGCACCGGAGTTGCCGCTAAGAGCGAAGATACGCCGGACCGTGTCACGGAAGCATCCGGTGCGGCAACCAAATCCGGCACTGCCTTGGCCAAACGGATAGGCGGCGTTGAAGCGGCTGGTGCAGAGGCGCCGGAAGCGGCGTTGCGCCCGCCCGCAGAACGCCCTGCCCCGCCGCGTGCGGCTTCCGGCGGAGAGCCTCTCCTTCAGGCTGACAAGGCACGGGCGCACGAAGCGCTCGCCGCACGGATCGACGGCGCACGAGCGGACGGCGCGCGGGAGAGAAATCCGGATGCAGAACCCGGCGCCGACGACGGCAAAAAGCCGTTTCGTGTGGTGAACGTCCAGACGGCGCCCGCACCGGCGACCGGCTCCACCACCTCGGGAACGGGATCCACCGGGGGCCAGCTCGTGACGTCGCTGGAGGCCGATCCGGTCTTCAGGAGCACTGCGAGCGAAGCGGCACAGGCCGCCGCCGGCACCTTCCGCCGCGCCGAAACGCTGCACGTGATGAAGATCCAGCTTCAGCCGGCGGAACTGGGCATGGTGACGGCTCGGCTGACGGTATCCGGAGAGCAACTATCGGTAGAACTTCAGGTCGAGACCGCCGACGCGCGCCAGAGATTGCATGCGGACGGTGAGGCAATCACGCGGGCGCTGCGCGCGCTCGGCTACGAGATTGACCGCATCACCGTTCAGCAGGCACCCCAGGGCACCAACGTCAACGCCGGCACGACAGGCCGGGAGCAGGGCTTTCAGCCCGGTCCGGGCAGCGGAGAGCAGCAAAGCGGTGCCGCCAATTCCCATCGCGAAGGCGGCAACGGGAACCGCGGCGCAAGGCCGGCCGAGGGACACGACGATGCTGAAACGGGCGGCGACCTGTATATCTAGCCTTCTGTTGACGGGCACCCTCGCCGCGGCCAATCCGTGCGAAGCGGAGATCTTGCGCGCGGCCGAGAAATACGACGTCCCGCCCGGTATCCTCTACGCCGTCGGCCTGACCGAAACCGGTGTGAAGGGCAGTCTTCAGCCCTATGCGCTGAACATCGAGGGAAAGGCCGTCTTCGCCAAAAGCGCCGCGGAGGCGATCGCCGAATTCACCCGGGCGCGGAGGCGGGGCGCCAAACTCATCGACCTCGGCTGCATGCAGATCAATCACCATTACCACGCCGCCGAATTCCGCAGCGTTGCCGAGATGCTCGAGCCCCGGCGCAACGTGGACTACGCCGCACGTTTCCTTGACCGGCTGAAGCGGCAGAACGAGACCTGGTCCATGGCCGTGGCACGCTATCATGCCGGCCCCGACAACGACCCGGCACAGAAGCGCTATCTATGCCGCGTCATCGCCAACATGGTGGCGACGAGTTTCGGTGAGTGGACTGCAAAGGCACGCATGTTCTGCAATCCTTGATTGAAGATTTTATCGTATCGAAAAAGAGTTAAAATTTTCATAAAAAAACTATTGTGCCCGATTCCGCCGACCGGGTACCTCTTGGTGGGGTAACTGATTCGGAGGGCGGCCGAATGATAATTGTCGTAGACGAACGCGACCTCGTCACCGAGGGATATAATTCACTTTTCAACAAGGAAGGTGTCGCCACCGCGGGCTTCAGCCCCGGTGAATTCGGGGAATGGGTGACGACGGCCCCGGAGGAAGACCTGCAATCGGTCAGCGCCTTCCTCCTCGGCCAGTGCGCTGCGCCCGAGAAGCCGACACGCAAGATTCGCGGCCGCTCGAGCGCTCCGGTACTCGTGCTGAGCGAGAAGAACTCCCTTGAAGATACGCTGCGGCTTTTCGAATCCGGCGTCGATGACGTGGTGCGCAAGCCGGTGCATGTGCGCGAGATCCTAGCCCGCATCAACGCGATTACGCGGCGCATGCAGAAGCAGGAAACGAGCTTCACCGAGATCGGCCCGATGCGCATCTTCACCGACGGCCGCGACCCGGAGATCGACGGCGAACCGCTGCCGCTGCCGCGCCGCGAGCGGCGCATCCTGGAGTACCTGGCGAGCAACGCCTCGCGGCGGGTCACCAAGACACAGATCTTCAACGCCATCTACGGCATTTTCGACGACGAGGTCGAGGAGAACGTCGTGGAGAGCCACATCAGCAAGCTGCGCAAGAAGCTGCGCCAGAAGCTGGGCTTCGATCCCATCGATTCCAAGCGCTATCTCGGATACCGGCTCGTGGGGTGAACCCGTCGGGGCGGCGGGGCGGAACGCCGCCACGCCAGTTTCACGCAAGTCCCGGCAGCTAGACTCCCCTCAAGGCGCGCAATACGAGGAGACGTCCGCGATGAGCCTCTACGGCATGATGAAGACCGGTGTGTCCGGCATGAACGCGCAGGCCAACCGCCTGTCCACCGTCGCCGACAACATCGCCAACTCCGGCACCAACGGATACAAGAAGGCCAGAACCGAGTTCTCGACGCTGGTGGTCCCGAGCACCCAGGGCTCCTACAATTCCGGCGGCGTCACGACCACGGTACGCAATTCCATCTCCGATCAGGGCGTGCTGCAATACACCACCTCGGTCACCGACCTGGCGATCGAGGGGGACGGCTTCTTCAAGGTCCAGGACGCCAACGGACAGAACTACCTGACACGCGCGGGCTCCTTCGTGCCCGACGATACCGGCCGGTTGGTCAACGCCGCCGGCTTCTACCTGATGGGCACGAACCTCGAGACGGGTGCGGAAGAGGCGATCAGCATCACCGCCGCAAACCGTCTGCCCACCCCGTCGACCGAAGGCGATTTCGCGGCCAACCTGCCGGCCAGCGCCGACGTCGGCTATACCCACACCGCCTCACTCTCCTATGTCGACCAGACCGGCAACACGCAGGTCATGGAAATCGTCTTCGAGAAGGTGAGCGAGAACGCCGCCACCGGCGAGGCCGACTGGGACATCACGGTCGATGGAAACGCGTTCGGCACCGCCAGCTTCAACGCCTCCACTGGCACCTTGACGGCCGACGTGTCGGGGACCGTCAACCTGCCGCAGGGTCAAACGGTCGACCTCGATGTCTCGCTGAGCCAGACGGGCAACGAATACAAGCTCCAGCAGGCCGAAGCGAACGGAGCGCTGGGGAGCGAGATCGACACCATCCAGATCGATACCGATGGCACCGTCTACGCGCAATACGAGGACGGCTCCTTCGTTGCCCTCTACGAGATCCAGTTCGGCACCGTCACCAGCCCGGACCAGCTCGAAGTGCTTTCCGGCAACGTGTTTGCCCAGAGCCCCGAGTCCGGCCCCGTCTACTACGGCAACGCCATGGAGGTCGGTGCCGGCAAGGTGGTGTCCGGTGCGCTGGAGAACTCCAATGTCGATATCGCCGAAGAGCTCACCGACATGATCCAGTCACAGCGCAGCTACACCGCAAACTCCAAGGTGTTTCAGACCGGCTCGGAGCTGATGGAGCTTCTGGTCAATCTGAAGCGATAGAGGCGAAAGGGGCTGAAGACAGGACGAGGCCTCGGAAAGAGAGAAAATGTCGCTTACTTCCGCACTGAATATCGCCCAATCCGCACTGTTCAACGCCTCCCGCCAAACCAACATCGTTTCGCGCAACGTCGCCGAAGCCTCCAATCCGGACTATACGCGCCGCGCCGGTGTCCTTTCCAGCACGGCGCCCGGCGCCCGCATCAGCGAAATCCGCCGGGCGACGGACGATGCGCTGTTCAAGCAGAACCTTTCCGCGCTGTCGAGCTGGCAGGGCCAGTCGCGTATCTCGCAGGGGCTGGACCGGCTGCGCCTCGAAGTGAACGGGACCGACAACGCCACCTCGCCGGCTTCCGCGCTGGGCAAACTGCAGACCGCGCTTCAGAACTATGCCGCCGCGCCGTCGAACCGCACCCTTGCCGAGACGGCGGTCGAAGCGGCGCGTGGAATGGTGCGCTCGCTCAACAACGGCACGGAAGCCGTTCAATCCTTCCGCACCGAACTCGATGCCGACATCGCCACCTCGGTGGGAGAGCTGAACGAGCTGCTCGCCCAATTCGAGGCCGCCAACACCGAAGTGATCCGGGGTACACGTGCCGGACGCGACGTCTCCGATGCGCTCGACCGGCGCGACGCGCTCCTGAAGAAGATCTCCGGATACGTGCCCGTCTCCACGATCAGCCGCGCCGACAACGACCTGGTCGTCACGACGGCGGACGGCACGACCCTCTTCGAAACGGTGCCGCGGGCGATCACTTTCGCACGGACCGACGCCTTCGCGCCCGGCATGACCGGCAACGCCGTCTATATCGACGGCGTACCGCTGGCTTCCGGCACCGGCGGCAATACCACCGCCTCGGGCAGCCTGGCCGCGAGCCTGCAATTGCGGGACCAGGTAGCCGTCGACATGCAGCGCCAGCTCGACGAGACCGCTCGCGGGCTCATCACCGCTTTCGCCGAATCCGACCCCGCCGGCACCGGGGCCGACATGGCCGGCCTGTTCACCTGGAACGGCGGCCCGGGCCTGCCCGCTTCCGGCGCACTGGTCGACGGGCTCGCAGGCAGGATCGGCATCAATGCCAATGTCGACGCTGCGGCGGGCGGTGATCCGGAGCGGCTGCGCGACGGGATCGTGTACGACCACAATCCGGACGACGCGGCCTCCTTCTCGGACCTGCTCGACAGCTACATAGCGGGCCTCGACGAGCCGATGGTCTTCGATCCCGCCGCTTCGCTTGGGACGACGAAGAGCCTGAACGCCTTCACGAGCGAATCCATCGGCTGGCTGGAAGGCCTGCGCAAGGAGGCCAGCGGCGGCGCGCAGGCGAAGGAAGCGCTGGCGATGCACACCGCCACCGCGCTCTCGAACGCGACAGGCGTGAACATCGACGAGGAAATGGCTCTGCTTCTGGAGCTCGAACGCTCCTATGAGGCGTCGGCGAAACTGATGAGCGTCGTCGACGAGATGCTTTCACAATTGATGCAGGTGGCGCGCTGACCGATGAAAACCTCTTTCATTTCCACCGCCAGCATGTCGCAGGCGCTGCGCTATCAGATGATGCGCCTGCAGTCGGAGCTGGTGCAAAGCCAGAACGAGGCCACCACGAGCCGCTTGAGCGATCCCGGTGCGGTGCTCGGCGCGCGCGCCGGCACGACCTTTTCCATGGCCCGCGACATCGAGCGGCTTGAAGGGCTGGTCGATGCCAACAGCATGGCGGCGAGCCGGCTCGCCGCCACCCAGGACGGTCTCGAGCAGCTTCACGGCCTGGGCGAAAAACTGCTGACCACGCTGACGACCGCCCCCAACATGGAAGCGCCGCAGACCATCGCGGAGGAAGCCAGACGCAGCCTGGAGACGATGACCGGCATCCTCAACACCAGCGTGAACGGCGAACACCTGTTTGCCGGCATCAACACCGATACCAAGCCGATCAACGATTTCACCGACCCGGCTTCCGCCAACAAACAGGGCTTCGACACTCTTTTTCAGAGCCACTTCGGCTTCACGCAGACCGACCCGGCGGCCGCCGGCATCACGGCCGCTGAAATGAACGCCTTCCTCGACGAGGTCGAGACCTACTTCATGGGAAGCGGGTGGGACGACTGGTCCAACGCCTCGGACCGAAAGATAACGAGCCGCATCACGCTCAACGAGACATCCGAGACCTCGATAACCGCCAACGAGGCGGGCATACGCAGGATCGCCATGACGGCCGCCGTTCTGACCGACCTCATGAAGGTGCCGCTGAGCGAGAACGCGCGCACCGCACTTTACGAGCGCGGTACGCAATTCGTCGGCCAGGCGATTGCCGACGTTGCCCATATCCAGTCCGAGGTCGGTCTGGCGGAGCAGCGCGTCAGCGACGCCAGCGAGCGAATCTCCTCCCAGGTCGACCTTTTCAAGACCATGATCACGGATCTGGAAGGTGTGGACCCCTACGAAGCCGCCACCAAGGTCAACGAACTCCTGACGCAGATCGAGACATCCTACGCGCTTACCGCACGCATCCAGCAGCTGAGCCTGCTCAGATATCTGCCGTAACCGCATCAGCAAGCGAGATCGCACAGCCCATGTACCAGTTCTCCTACAGCGAGATTCAGGCGGATTCGGTGGCCGACGCGAAGGACCGCGAAGGCCAGTTGCTGACCCGCTCGATCGAGCTGCTCGACGCCGCGCGCAAGGCCGGACCGAATTCGCACGAGGCCATCGAGGCTATTCTGTTCATGAACCGGGTGTGGACCGCGCTGGTCGAGGATCTGGGCAGTCCGGAGAACGAGCTGCCCGAGGCGCTGCGCGCCAACCTGATCTCCATCGGCCTGTGGCTTTTGCGCGAGGGCGAGGAGGTCCGCCAGGGCCGTTCCGACAATTTCGACGGCCTGATTGAGATATCGCAGATCATCCGCGACGGCCTGAAATGACCAACACGCTGAAGATATCGCTGAAGGCGGGCGAGAAGATCTACGTCAACGGCGCTGTCATCAAGGTCGACCGGAAAGTCTCGCTGGAATTCCTCAACGACGTGCAGTTCCTTTTGCAAAGCCACGTCCTCCAGCCGGAGGATGCGCGCACGCCGCTGCGCCAGCTCTATTTCGTGGCACAGGTGATGATGATGAATCCGGACGGTGCGGAAAAGGCCCGCCGGCTTTTTCGCCAGACCCTTTCCAACCTGCTCGTCACCTTCAGAAACGAGCGCGTGCTGGCCGGCCTGAAGCACGTCGACACGCTGGTCTGCGAGGACAGGGTCTACGAGGCGCTGAAGGCGATCCGCGCCCTTTATCCGCTGGAGGAGGAGATCCTCCGGACGTCGTCCCGGCAGGAAGAATTCACCCTGCCGCAAGCCGTGGGAGAATGAAATGGATGTCTCGGCCGTAAACGCGGCAACGCAAAGCCAGAACGCGGCCGGCGCGCCGCAGACCGTCGACTACCAGTCCTTTCTGCGCCTGCTGGTGGCACAGATGAAGAACCAGGACCCGACGAGCCCGATGGAATCGACGGACTACGTCGCCCAGCTCGCCACCTTTTCCCAGGTCGAGCAGTCGGTGCAGATGAACGCCAAGCTGGAGGAGATCCTGGCCGCTTCCTCCCTCTCCCAGGCGAGCGGACTGGTGGGCCGCGAGATCACCTCGGCCGACGGCACGGTGACCGGCGTCGTCTCGGAGGTCAAGCTTTACGCCGACGGCGTCGTGGCGAAGCTCGAGGGCGGCGAGGAGGTGATCGTCGGCCCCGGCGTGGTGATCCGCTGACCATGAACGAAGCCGACGCCCTCGACATCGTGCAATATGCCATCTGGACGGTGCTGGTCGCCTCCAGCCCGGCCGTGATCGTCGCCATGGTCGTCGGCGTCGGCATCGCGCTCGTCCAGGCCCTCACCCAGGTGCAGGAGATCACGCTGACCTTCGTGCCCAAGATCGTCGCCATCCTGCTCGCCGTCGCCTTCTCGGGCCCGTTCGTGGGGGCGCAGATCTCGTCGTTTACGACCGTCATTTTCCAGCGGATCCAGGACGGATTCTGAGAAGGTTCAGTTGCCCCGAGCCTGTTTCAGGCCGACGACCCTTTCCCCTTCAGAGGTCGCTTCACGTTCTCGCGATCATTCCCCTAACGGCTTGTCGCTGAGGCGGCCCGGTTCTACCCTGCCCTCCGTCAGCTACGCCTCGGTAAGAGTCGGTGTCAGCCGGCAGAGGCTCAACGCGATAGCCAGCTCAATACAAGGAGAGCAAGCCATGGTCGCTTTTTCCCTCAATGGCGAAGCGCGAACACTCGACGTCGATCCGGAGATGCCGCTGCTCTGGGCGATCCGTGACGTCACCGGGCTCACGGGAACGAAATTCGGCTGCGGTCTCGCCCAGTGCGGTGCCTGCACGGTTCATGTGGACGGCATGCCCACACGCTCCTGCCAGATCATGGTCGGCGACGTCGAAGGCGCCTCCATCACAACCATCGAGGGCGTTTCCGGCAAGGTCGGTGAAATGGTGCACGCCGTGTGGGCCGAGTTCGACGTGCCGCAGTGCGGCTATTGCCAGTCCGGCCAGATCATGTCGGCCGTGGCCCTTCTGACGGAGACGCCGAAGCCCACCGACGCGGACATCGATTCGGCGATGAGCGGCAATCTGTGCCGCTGCGCAACCTATCAACGTATCCGCGCGGCCATCCACGAGGCCGCCCACCGCCTGGAGGCCTGAGCCATGTTGCCGTTTCGTTTGAACAGAAGCGCGGTGCAGCCCACGCGCCGCCAGTTCCTCCTCGGCACCGCCGCAACGGCCGCGGGCCTCGCCGTCGGCTACCGGCTGATAGCCGCCGCCCCGGCTGGCGCGCAATCCGCGCCGGAGGCCACGGAGGCGAACCCGTTCCAGACCTATGTCGAGATCACGCCGGAGAACCAGATCGTCATCCGCTCCTCGCAGTTCGAGATGGGGCAAGGCGCCTATTTCGGCATCGCCACGCTGGTCATGGAAGAGCTCGAGGGTGACTGGAATCAGGTCGACGTGGTCGGCGGCTCGGGCAACAGCGCCGCCTATGGCAACCTCGCCTGGGGCGGGGCCATGCAGGGAACCGGCGGCTCCACTTCGATGGCTTCGTCCTGGGAGCGCTATCGCAAGGCGGGCGCCGCCGCGCGCACCATGCTGGTGGCGGCCGCGGCTGAGCGTTGGGACGTGCCGGCGGAGGAGATCACGGTCGCTTCCGGCGTCGTGTCGCACGCCTCGGGCAAACAGGCGAATTTCGGCGAGCTGTCGGAAGCCGCCGCCGCGATGCCGATCCCGGACGACGTACCGCTGAAGCCGCGCGACAAGTGGACCCAGATCGGCTCGGACAGCCTCAAGCGCTATGATTCGCCCGGCAAGACGAAGGGCACGCAGACTTACACGATCGACCTCAAGATGGACGGTCTCGTGACGGCCGTCATGATCCATCCGCCGAAATTCGGCGCCGAGGTGGAAAGCTTTGACGCCTCCAAGGCCAAGGCGCTCGAAGGCATCGTCGACGTCGTCCAGACGCCGCGCGGTGTCGCCGTGATCGGTAGGGACATGTGGACCGCGCTCAAGGGCCGTGACCTCGTGGAGGTGACCTGGAACGAGGCCAATGCCGAAAAGCGCGGCACGGCCGAGATCACGGCCGAGTACAACAGGACGGCCGACGGCGCGGGCGCAGCCACCGCGCGCAACGACGGCGATACTGCCGCAGCACTGGCAAATGCGGACAAGGTCATCGAGGGCCACTACGAGTTCCCCTATCTCGTCCATGCCTCGATAGAGCCGCTCAACGCGGTCGCCCGCCTCAACGAGGACGGCATCGTCGACGTCTGGGGCGGACACCAGATGCCCGATCTCTATCAGGCCGTCGCCGCGCAGGTTGGCGGCACCACGCCGGACAAGGTGCGCTTGCACGTGATGAAGACCGGCGGCAGCTTCGGCCGCCGAGCGGTCTCTGACGCCGACCTGATCGTCGAGTCGGTGGCCATCGCCCGCGCACTCGGCCCCGGTAAGCCGGTGAAGGTGCAATGGACCCGCGAGAACGACATGCGGGGCGGTCGCTACCGGCCGGCCTATGTGCACGCGGTGAAAGCTGGTCTCGACACGGACGGCAATGTCGTCGCTCTCTACGATCATATCGTCGGCCAGTCGATCATGTCCGGCTCCCCCATGGCCGCAATGATCAAGGATGGCATCGACCCGACCTCGGTGGAAGGCGCGACGAACTTGCCTTACGCTATCCCGAACCTGAAGGTCGAGCTGACGACCACCGACGTGAAGATCCCGGTGCTGTGGTGGCGTTCGGTGGGCTCCACCCATACGGCCTATGTCATGGAGACCTTGATCGACGAACTGGCGGCGGCTGCCAATCGCGATCCGGTCGAGTTTCGCCTGTCGATGCTCAGCAAACACCCGCGCCATGCGGGCGTGCTGAGGCTGGCGGCGGAAAAGGCGGGCTGGGGCGAACCGTTGCCGGAAGGCCGTTTCCGCGGCGTGGCGCTCCATGAAAGCTTCTCGACCTATGTCGCCGAGGTGGTAGAGATCACCTATAATGGCGGCAGTGACTTCACGGTCGACCGCGTGGTCTGCGCCGTGGATTGCGGCACCGCGATCAATCCCGACCAGATCCGCGCTCAGATGGAGGGCGGCATTGGCTTCGGACTCGGGGCGATTCTGCAGGAGGAACTGACCCTGACGGGCGGTGTGGTCGACCAGGAGAACTACGACACATACACACCGCTCAGGATCGATCAGATGCCGCGCGTGGAGGTACACATCGTGCCGTCCGACGAGCCGCCCACCGGCGTCGGCGAGCCTGGCGTGCCGCCGATCGGCCCGGCCGTCGCCAACGCCCTGCGGGCCGCAACTGGTGAGACGGTCCGAAAGCTCCCGATTACCAAGAACCTGTCGGCGTAGCCAAGCATACGACATGGAAGACGGCCGCGATTCTCATCGCGGCCGTTGTCTTAAGATGGCCCTGCTGTCGCCGGTGAGAACAATCCCGGCGAGCCCGCTCCGCCCTCGCACAAGCTTCGCTCCCTATCCTCCCCGCCTGATGGAGGCGTGAATGGCATTGAGCGAGAGCGTAGGCGCGGGCGAGACGCGGGGGCACAGCCGCGACATCGGTTTTGCGGTGGGCGTCATCATCATCCTGGGTGTGCTGTTCCTGCCCATTCCGGCCTTCCTGATCGACGTGGGGCTGGCCTTTTCCATCGCCTTTTCGGTGCTGATCCTCATGGTGGCGCTGTGGATCCAGCGGCCGCTCGATTTTTCCTCCTTTCCCACCATCCTGCTGATCGCCACGATGATGCGCCTGTCGCTCAACATCGCGACCACGCGCATGATCCTGTCGGAGGGGCACGAGGGCACCAACGCCGCCGGCTATGTGATCGGCGGCTTTTCCAAGCTGGTCATGAGCGGCGACTTCGTGATCGGGCTGATCGTCTTCCTGATCCTGATCGTGGTGAACTTCGTCGTCATCACCAAGGGGTCGACCCGCATCGCCGAGGTGGGTGCGCGCTTCACGCTCGACGCCATTCCCGGCAAGCAGATGTCGATCGACGCGGACCTGTCGGCGGGCCTCATCGACGAGAAGGAGGCGCAGCGCCGGCGCAGCGAACTGGAGGAGGAAAGCTCCTTCTTCGGCGCCATGGACGGTGCTTCCAAGTTCGTGCGCGGCGACGCGATCGCCGGCCTGATCATCACCGCGATAAACATCGTCGGCGGCATCGCCATCGGCTATGCGCGCCACGGCATGGACCTCACTGAGGCCTCCGACGTCTTCACCAAGCTTTCGGTGGGCGACGGGCTGGTCTCGCAGATCCCCGCGCTCATCGTCTCGCTGGCCGCCGGGCTTCTCGTTTCCAAGGGCGGGACGCGCGGCTCCGCCGACCAGGCCGTCTTCGGGCAATTGAGCGCCTATCCGCGCGCCCTTTTCGTGGCGGCCATGCTGCTTGCCGTGCTGGCGCTGATGCCCGGACTGCCGGTCCTGCCCTTCCTGGCGCTGGCCGGCACGATGGCGGGGCTCGGCTATATGCTGCCGCGGCGGGAAAGGCAGCGCAAGGAGGCGGAAGCCGAGACCGCGCGCCAGGAGCAGCTCAGCGCCGCCGAGGAGGAGCAGAACTCGGTCAAGGCCTCGCTGAAGACGGCCGAGATCGAGCTCCTGATCGGCAAGCAGCTTTCCACGCGGCTGATCGCCTCGCATCGGGAACTCGCCTTCCGCATGAACAAGATGCGCAAGAAGTTCGCCACGCAATACGGCTTCGTGGTGCCCGAGGTGCGGCTGACGGACGATTTCTCCATTCCGCCCAAGAGCTACCGCATCAAGATCCACGGCACCGTCGTGGCCGAGCACGGGCTGCGCGTGGGCGAACTGCTCGCCCTTCTGGGCAGCAAGCCGGCCCCGGACCTGCCCGGCGAGGAGGTGAAGGAGCCCGCCTTCGGCATGCGCGCCTTCTCGGTGCCCGAAATGTTCGAGGAGGAGCTGAAGAACGCGCAGCTTGCCTATGCCGACAACATGTCGGTCTTGTTGACGCATCTGTCCGAGGTGATCCGCAACAACCTGCCGCAGCTCCTGTCCTACAAGGACATGAAGGCGCTGATCGACCGGCTCGACCCGGAATACCGGAAGCTTTCCGACGAGATCTGCTCCTCCCACATCACCTATCCGGGCCTGCAGGCCGTGCTGAAGCTCCTGCTCGCCGAGCGCATCTCGATCCGCAACCTGCACCTGATCATCGAGGCCATCGCCGAGATCGCCCCGCACATCCGCCGCACCGAGCAGATCGTGGAGCACGTGCGCATCCGCATGGCCCAGCAGATCTGCGGGGATCTCAGCGAGGGCGGCGTCCTGAACGTGCTGAGGCTCGGCAACCGCTGGGACCTCGCCTTCCATCAGGCGCTGAAGCGCGACCCGAAGGGAGAGGTGCGCGAGTTCGACATCGACCCGCGCCAGCTCGAGGAATTCGGCCAGGAGGCGGGACAGGCGATCCGCACGCATCTCGACACCGGCAAGCGCTTCGTCCTGGTGACGGCACCGGACGCGCGGCCCTATGTGCGCATGATCATCGAGCGGCTCTTCCCCAATCTGCCAGTGCTGAGCCACGTCGAAATCGCCAAGGGCGTGGAGATCAAGGTAATGGGGGCGATTTCGTAGGCGCATATGCCAACACGTTTGACGCTCCCTTTTGCCCCGAGCTTATGAATGGCGCCCGGCAGCGCACGCCGCCCGACGTCATCCCGGCCAAGGGAGCTTTGCGGCCGCAAGCCGGGATCCATTCCGGAACCTGGACAGGTCACGGAATGGATCCCGGACAGCCTCCGCTTCGCTGTGGCTTCCGGGATGACGGAGGGAGGCGCGGGACAGCGCGCTTTGCTTACAACCCGTCTCCGCGCGGTGCGATAAGCGATGCTCGAGACAGCCGTCCTCGCCGCCTTCCTCGCCTTCTGCCGCATCGGCGCCTGCGTCATGCTCATGCCGGGCCTCGGTAGCGCGCGCGTGCCCGTGCAGATCCGCCTCTTCGTCGCCGTCGCGGTCTCGCTCGCCTTGCTGGCGCATCTGTGGGACCAGATCGTGCCTTACGTCTCACGCCAGCCGCAGGTGCTTCTGGTGCTCATCGGCTCGGAGCTTCTGGTCGGCGCGCTGATCGGGCTGGTGGCGCGCTTCTACATGCTGGCGTTGCAGTATATCGGCGCGGGCATGGCCATGATGATGGGCTTCGGCATGGCCGGCGGCGGTATCGCCATCGAGGAGAACGAGCCGCAGCCGGAGATCGCAGCCCTCATTTCCTTTTCGGCGCTGATGCTGCTCTTCGTGCTCGATTTCCACCACGCCATCATCCAGGCATTGATCGGCTCCTACCGGCTGGCGCCGGTCGACCTTCTGTTCGATCCGCAATCGGCGCTCACCGATCTCGCCGACACGCTCTCGCAGGCCTTCTTCGTGATGATCCGACTGGGCAGCCCCTTCGTGGCCTATGCCATCGTGGTCAATCTGGCCATCGGTTTCATCAACAAGCTCACGCCGCAGATCCCGATCTATTTCATCTCCCTTCCCTTCGTCATCGTCGGCGGCCTCCTGCTCATGTATCTGGGGATCGGCACGTTCCTCAGCCTCTTTGCGGACGGGTTTCTGCCGACGACCATCGGCAGGTGAAACATGGCAACGGCGAGACTGCAGAAACTGGCACGGCTCCTCGACCTCCAAAGGCGGTTGAAGGAAGTGCACGAGAACCGCAGCGCCGCGCATGCGCGCGAGGCCGCCGCCGCCGGAGCCGAGGCCGAAGCAATCGCCGGCCGGCTCGATGCTCCCGACAGCCTGGCCGACCTGTTCCCGGCCATCTACCACGACGGCATCGACCGTGCGCTCGCCCGCGCCGAGGCAAGCCGTGCGCGGGCGGCCGCCGAAGCCGAAAAAACGGCCGTCGCCGGGGCGCGCGTCGAAGCGGCGGGGCGCGCCCACGCCCGGGCCTTACGCAGGCACGAACGGGACGCCGAGGAAAAGGCGCTGCACGAGATCATCGAACACAAGCGCTCCGGTTCAAGCTGACCGAGATCATCCGGCCGGCAAGCCTGCCGCAAGCTTTCGCTGCCATAGTCGGAGGAACGCAACAGGTTCAGGGTAGACGCTCTTGGCAATCTCACCCCCCGGAGACATCCTCATGGACGTGGCCCGGGCCGCCGATCCGCAAAAGGTGGAGGCGGCGCGCGCCCGGCTGCAAACATATGCGGCGGACGCCACCGCCGCCTTCGAAGCGCCGGCGGCGGCTGCGCCGCGAACCGACGCGCCGGTCACCGGCAGGCCGGCGCACTTCGTGCAGTTCGAATCCATGGTGCTGCAGAACTTCCTGCAGTCGATGCTGCCGGAAGACAGCACGACCTTCTACGGCGAGGGCTTGGCCGGCGAGATGTGGCGGGGAATGCTCGCACAGGAACTCGGCACGGCCATGGCCGAGCGTGGTGGCATCGGCATCGCCGAGCGCGTGCTCGGGGAGCACACGCTGGAGGACGGGAAGAAGAAACCCGTCGCCGGCCTGTCCGGCCACCCGACGAGGCTCGCGACAGCCGAACAGCAGACGCTTGCGACGGGGCTCGTCGAAGAGATCGAGCGCAAGACGGTCGCCACCGTCTCCGGCCAGGTTGCCGTCGACAATGAAGACGCCTAGCGGAAAGATATCAATGCAGAAAGCCACTTCCCCCGCCGGTCCCGCATCCGCAACGGAGTTGTCCGCGACATACGCCCGGGCCGGCGCGCTGCTCAGCCTGATCAGCCGTGTCGAAGAGGTGATCGAGGCCGAAACGGCATCCATCCGCACGGATCCGGGCTTTGACATCAGAGCTTCCAACACCCGCAAGAGTCGCCACCTGCACGAACTCGGCAGGGCCTTCAGGAACGTCGATCCGGCCGCACTCAATGCGGAGCATCGGACGGCACTGAGCCGGCTGCGTGAACGGCTGTCGGTCAACGAGGCAGCGATCCAGGCGCATCTCGGCGCAGTCGGCGAGGTGGCGACGCTGTTGCGGCAAGCCGCCGAACGCGCCCAGGCCGACGGGACCTATTCTGTCCGCGAATTCGGACAGCGCTAGGGATCGTCGGCAATGCTGAAATTCCTGCTCGCCGCCGTCTGGATCAGCGCCGCGACACTGGCCTCGGTGCTCTACTCTTTCCAGATGTCGCAGGCGGCGAAGGACCCGAATTCCGCGCCGGCCGCCTTCTTCGGCGGACTGGACTATATCCGCACGCCGGTGATCTCGGTGCCCGTAGCCACGACGGGTGGTGTCGGCGGCTACTTCCTCGCCAGGCTCGCCTACACGGTGGAGCCGAAAAAGCTGAAAGCGCTGTCGGTGCCGGCGGAGATGCTGCTGGTCGACGAGTTGCACGACTACCTCTACGGAAACCCCCAGATCGATTTTTCCGACCGCGCCGCCCTCGACCTCGATGCCTTCCGCGAAGGTATACGCGACGGCATCAATGCACGCGTGGGCGACACGCTGGTCCACGAGGTCCTGATTGAGCAGATCGATTATCTATCCAAATCGGAAATACGCGACAACATTATTCGGCGGCGCATAAACCCGACCGAATGACGCATATGAGATATAATCCGGCGTAATTGGAGCAGGAATCCTCCCTGCTCGGGCCTATCTGGGCCTGATCTCGACTATGACGTTTTCAAACGGACTTGGTTTGGGTCGGAATTATATACCCAAATTGATTTTTTTTAGGACATCTCGATAGGCGCAGAGCCCAACGTTTTCATCGCTCGTGGCGTCCTATCCCGCTCGCACAGCGGGCGCCTTTGTTGAATATGTGTCATGTATTGGAGGTTTTCATGATCTCGCCGGCGACTGAAGTGAACAAGGCATGCTGTTGCAATGCCGATCTGAATGCGAATTCGCCGCTCGTGGCGCCGGAGCACGAGGGGCTGCCATGCATGACCTCGCTCCTTGATTTCAAGCTGCGCCGCGCCCAACTGCTCGTCTTCCAGGATTTTGCCGAGACTCTGACGAAGCTCAACCTGCGCCCAGCGGAATTCTCCGTTCTGGCCATGATTGCCAAGCATCCCGGCCAGAAACAGACGACCATCGCCGAAGGATTGGGTATCAAGCGCGCCAACTTCGTCTTCCTGATGGACAGCATCGAGGCGCGCGGCCTTGCGGAACGGCGCAAGGGCAGCGGCGACCGCCGCTCCCACTCCCTCTACCTGACCGACGACGGGATCAACTTCGTCAACCGAATGGTGGAGCTCTGGCAGGAACACGAGAACCGGATCGTCAAGCGCCTCGGAGGGAAAGACAATCTCGAGCGCCTGGCCGAGCTTCTCGACCGCCTGCTCGGAAAAGGCGTGCCGGTGGCAAGTGATTCACATTGACGTAAACGTCATCACATTGCTATCCGGGCTGTGCTCCGGCTATCCGCCGCAGCACAGTTTCGCGGCCCTGTTTTTGCGCCGCACATGGAGGGGGTAGCAATGGAGATGGAGCAGATCGCCGGCAAGATGCGCGAGCGTCTGTCCGGCTCGGGCTTCACGGGCTCTGTGAAATTCGACTGCGGCGATGCCGGCGTTGTTCTGATCGACGGCGAGTCGGTGTCTACGCAGAACGCGGCGGCCGACTGCACCGTCAGCCTTGCCAAGGACGACCTGGAAGCCATTGTGGCCGGTGAGCTCGACCCCACCGCCGCCTTTATGCAGGGCAAGGTCCGCGCGCACGGCGACTTGTCCCTGGCCATGCGGCTCAACGCCCTGCTCTGATCTGCAAGGCGCGCGCTCAGGCCGCGCGCGCCGCCGCGTAGATCCTTTTGCCGACGGGCTGGAGCACGCCGCACGCCCCGTCCAGCGCCCCTTCACAAAGGTCCAAGGCGAGAAAGCGCTCCGGCGCGTAGGGTCCGGGCATGGAGAGGGTGCACGTCTTGCGGGCGGAGAAACCGAAGCGGGCATAATAACCCGGATCGCCCACCAGAAGGATCGCCCGGTGCCCGAGGCGGCGCGCTTCCGCCACCGCATGCCGCACCAGCGAAGCACCGATACCCGCGCCCTTCAGCGTCGGCTCGACCGCAAGGGGCCCCAGAAGAAGGGCCGCCCTGCCCTCCGGACCCAGGCGGATGTCCCACAGGCGCACGGTACCGACGACCGCGCCGTCCGCCCCGCGCGCGACAAAGGCGAGACCGTCCGAGGGCTCACGCCCACGCCGCAGCATCTCCGAGCTTTTGCGCTTCCGGCCCGGCCCCATCGCACGATCAAGCAGCGCCTCGCGCGCCGCAATGTCCTTCGGCGTTTCGAGGGCGATGGAAAATGCGCCCGGCGCCAACATATCGACGGGCGGTGCGGCGAAACCCGCGAAACGGGCCGTTTCCACAGCATGCTGGACCATTGTCCCAATCCTCGACGGGTGTTTCGGTACGAGGGTGGGCATCCGCCCCACCGGCAAGGCGACAGGCGGCAGACCCGCCGTCCCTCAGATCACATAAGCGCGAAGAGGCTCGAAGCCGTTGAAGGCCACCGAGGCATAGGTGGTCGTGTAGGCGCCGGTGCCCTCGATCAGCACTTCGTCTCCCACGGTAAGTGCGAGCGGCAGCGGATAAGGCGTCTTCTCGTAGAGCACATCCGCCGAATCGCAGGTGGGGCCGGCCAGCACGCATGGCGCCGTCTCGCTGCCGTCGTGCCGGGTGACCAGCGGATAGCGGATCGCCTCGTCCATCGTTTCGGCCAGCCCGCCGAACTTGCCGATGTCGAGATAGACCCAGCGCACCTCGTCATCGTTCGATTTCCGCGAAATCAGCACGATCTCGGACTTGATGACACCGGCATTGCCCACCATGCCACGACCGGGCTCGATGATCGTCTCCGGCAGACGGTTGCCGAAATGTTTCCTGAGCGCGGAAAAGATCGCCTGCCCGTAAGCCTGTGCCTCCGGCACGTCGCGCAGATAGCGCGTCGGAAAGCCGCCGCCCATATTGACCATCTTGAGGACGATGCCCTCCTCCGCCAGCGCGCCGAAGACGGCACGGGCATCGCTCAGTGCCCTGTCCCAGGCGGAGAGGTCCGTCTGCTGCGAGCCGACATGGAAGGAGACGCCATAAGGGTCGAGCCCGAGCGCCCGCGCCTGGCGCAGAACGTCGATCGCCATGGCCGGCGCGCAGCCGAACTTGCGCGACAGCGGCCATTCCGCGCCCGTGCCGTCGGTCAGCACACGGCAGAAGACCTTGCTGCCGGGGGCGGCGCGGGCAACCTTCTCCACCTCTTCCACACAGTCGACGGCGAACAGGCGAATGCCCAGATCGAAGGCGCGGGCGATGTCGCGCTCCTTCTTGATGGTGTTGCCGAAGGAGATGCGCTCCGGCGTGGCGCCGGCATTCAGGGCCATCTCGATCTCCGGAACCGAAGCGGTGTCGAAGCACGAGCCGAGGCCCGCCAGAAGCTTCAGGATCTCCGGCGCGGGATTGGCCTTCACGGCATAGAAGATCCGCGAATCCGGCAGGGCCTTCTCGAAGGCGCGGTAGTTGTCGCGCACGACATCGAGATCGACGACGAGGCACGGACCGTCGGGGCGTCGGGTGGCGAGAAAATCGAGGATGCGCTGCGTGGCCATTGGGGTCTCTCCATTGCGGGCGGAAGCCGCCCGGACACAAGCTCAAGCATTGCGGGCTTCAACGCCCGCGGTGGACAAAGCATGCGGCTCGACGGATCGGCGGGACGGAGGGTGGAAATCACCGAAACCCGCGATACGCGACGCATGACGATGAGCTCCCGCCGGAAGGCGAAGGCTCGGCTCTGTCTGCCTCAGCTTTGGTATGGGAGAGACCCAACCGCACTGCCGGCAATGAAGGTGTGCCTCTTCAGTAACCCCGGTCTTTGGACAACCGGCAGACACCAGAAAGGCCCGCACCGTCGTTGCTTCAAGACGTCCTCGATCTTCCGGGTGGCCGTAAGATCGACTGGAGCGGTTAGGTCCAGGTACCGTACCGGTTTCCTCGCCATATCCGAGGCCCGGCGGACGCCCACAGGCACGTGCGACTTGGGGCAGGCGCGATATAGTCGCGTAGGCCGTCACAATCAACGAAAAATTGCCCTGTGCTTGAAAAAAATCCTCCGAGCGCCGATTGTCCGGACGACCGATTTGCGAGGGGAGTTGACATGACGGCGACACGCGACGCGCTGAACGCTTTTCTCGATTATCCCGACCGGCCGGTCCCCTCGGCCGTTGCCGGGCCGCTCGCCGGCCTCTCCCTTGCCGTCAAGGACATCTACGACGTTGCGGGCTATCCCACCGGCGGCGGCAATCCCCAGCGCGAATCCGAGATGGGCATCGCCGAAACCACCGCCCCGGCCGTCCAGGCGCTGCTCGATGCCGGCGCCCGCTTCGCCGGCAAGACACAGAGCGACGAACTCACCTTCTCCATGATCGGCATGAACGCCCACTTCGCCCCGCCGGTGAACCCGCGGGCGCGCGAGCGCGTCACCGGCGGCTCCTCCTCCGGTTCCGCCGCCGCGGTCGCCGGCGGGCTGGCCGACATCGCGGTAGGCTCCGACACGAACGGTTCAATCCGGGCACCGGCCTCCTTCTGCGGGCTGGCCGGACTGCGCACGACCCACGGACGGATCTCCATGGAAGGCGCGATGCCCCTTTCGCCCTCCTTCGATACGTTCGGCTGGTTCGCTCGCGACATGGCCGTCTATGCGGCCGTCGGCGAATTGCTGCTGGGCGACGACCCCCATGCGCGGGAGCTTCGCCGCCCGGTCCGCATCGCCGAATTGGAAGCGCTGCTGTTCGGACCGGAGGAACGGTCGGTCTACGGCGATATGCTGGAGCGGATCCGCGCCCATTTCCACCGCGATCCCGGCTTCCTCGCTCTGCCGGGCGAGCCGGCCGAGCTTTTCGAGCGCTTCAAGGAGATCCAGGCCCACGAGGCATGGCAGGTGCACGGCGCCTTCCTGTCGAAGAGGGACCGCGACCTCGGTCCCGGCGTGAAAGAGCGCTTCGCCTATGGCCGGTCGATCAGCGCGGAAACGGCCGAAGCCGCCCGCCGCCGCCGGCGCGACTTCCAATCCGACTTCGCCGCCCTGATGGGCCCGGATTCGGTGGTCGTCATGCCCTCGCAACCATCCGCCGCGCCGCTCAAGATCGCCACCCAGGCCGAGTTGGAGGGCTACCGCGAAAAGGCCCTCACATTGACTTCCATCGCCGGCCTGCTCGGATGGCCGCAGATCACCGTGCCGCTCGGCGAGGTCTACGGTGCGCCTTTCGGGATATCTCTGCTCGGCCCGGCCGGCAGCGACTGTCAACTCATCCGCATTGCCGCCAGCCTCCTGTCCTGAGCCATGGACACGCTCACCCGCATGCGCGCCTTCATCAACGTCGTCGAGGCGGAAGGCTTTTCTGCCGCCGCCCGCAGGATCGGAAAATCGAAGGCGCTGCTTTCGAAATATGTGCGCGAGTTGGAAGACGAGCTGGGCGCGCTGCTGCTCAACCGCACGACGCGGCAATTCTCTCTCACCGAGACCGGCCACGTCTATTATCAGCGGGCGATGGAGATCGTTCGCGAGATCGACCACCTCTCCGAGACCGTCCGCGAATCGTCGGGGGACATACGCGGCCGCATCAAGCTCTCGGCCCCCAGAACCTTCGCCGACGTGCCGATCGGCCAATCCCTCGTCGATTTCGCCGCCGCCCATCCCGATATCGTCCTCGACATCCATCTCGACGACCGTTTCGTCGATCTGGTGGAGGAAAGCTTCGACCTTGCCATCCGCATCACCAAGCTCGAGGATTCCTCGCTGATCGCACGGCGGCTGGCCCCCTTCCGGCTTCCGCTCTGCGCCGCCCCGACACTCATCGAGAAATACGGCCGGCCTAAGCATCCGCGCGACCTGCAGCACCTGCCCTGCATCGTCGACACCAACAACCGCTTCCGCCACCAATGGCACTTCAGGGAAGCCGACGGCAGCCCGATCCTGGTTCCCGTCTCGGGTCCGATCGAGGTCAACAGCCCGCTGGCGGTGAGGACGGCAGCAGTCGCCGGCCTGGGCTTCGCCATCCAGCCCGATTTCATCGCCGCGCCTGAGGTGAAGGCCGGCCGCCTTGTCCCGCTCCTCGACGAATACCTCACCGACGGTGCCGGCATCTTCGCCGTCTTCCCCCACCGCCGCTACATGCCGGCCAAGGTGCGGGCGCTGGTGGATTTCCTCGCCCGCTGGCTGAAGGAGAACTGCAGCGAGGACGATCGTTTGTGACGTCCCATTTTCGCCGGGTTCATGATAGACAAGGCGCCTTTCGAGACAGCGACGGGGGACGTCCTTCCATGCATGCCCGCAGAAGAACGGAAACGCTGACCGCAGCGCTCGCCGCTCTGCTCGTCACGGCTGCCCAGGCACCCGCGCACCCGCACGTCTTCGCGGAAGCCCGGCTGGACGTCGTCGTCGACGACGAACACCGCGTGGAGGCGCTGCGCCATCTCTGGCGTTTCGACGACCTGTTCTCCAGCACCGTTCTGGTGGAATTCGACAAGAACAAGGACCTGCAACTCGATACGGAAGAGTTGCAGGAGGTGGCCGACGTCGTTCACGAATCGCTGGCCGAATTCGACTATTTCCAGATCGTCACCGCCAACGGCCGCGACGTGAACATGCAGCCGCCGCAGCGGCTGATCGCCGACTTCCGGGACAACCAGCTCATCATCCTTTTCGAATCGCATCCTGAAAAGCCGCTGCCGCTCGACGGAAAAGTGGATTTTGGCGTCTACGACCCGACCTTCTACACCGCCATCGATTACGTCGAGGACAGCTACATGGCGGTGGAGAACCTGCCGCAGGACTGCCGGCGCGAAGTGGTCCGCCCCGATCCTCAGGAGGCCATCGCCCAGAACCAGCAGACCCTCACGGAGGCCTTCTTCAACGATCCCCAGGGCAACGACCTCAGCAAGATTTTCGCCACCAAGCTCGAGATCGCGTGTGCAGACAATGGATAGACGCTCGAGGACAATCGCGTGCCGAACCGCCGCAGGCGCGCTGATGGGCCTCGCGCTGGCGGCGCTTTTCATTCTCCCCGTCCACGCCCAGAGCTCGCTCGGCATCGGCGCGGCCGAGCCCTTCAGCGCCCCCAGCGGGCCGCTCGCAGGCTTCTTACAGTGGATCAACAGCGAGCAGCAGTCGTTCTACCGCGCATTGACCGGCGCCCTGAAGGCCATGCGCGAGGACGGCTCGCAGATCTGGGTGTTGGTGGGGCTTTCCTTCGCCTACGGCATCTTCCATGCCGCCGGTCCGGGTCACGGCAAGGCGGTCATTTCCTCCTACATGGTGGCGAACGAGGTGGCACTGAAACGCGGCATCGCGCTTTCCTTCGCCGCCGCCGGCCTGCAGGCGCTCACCGCCATCGTGCTGATGGGGGCGGTTTTCCTGGCCCTGCGCGGAACCGCGATCTCCATGACCGACGCGACATGGTTTCTGGAAACCGTGAGCTTCGCCCTCGTCGCCGCCTTCGGCGGCTGGCTCTTGTGGCGCAAGCTGCGCCAGTTGGTCCCGTCTGCGCCCTCGCACCCCATGCACAGCCTTTCGGCCGCCCATGTAAAGGAAGAGCATCGTCACGGCCACGCGCATCATCATCATGACGGCGCTCATCACCACGACGACGACGACCATCACCATCATCATGGCCCGGGCGAAGTCTGCCCTTCTTGCGGGCATGCGCACGCACCTGACCCGGCAGCGCTTTCGCAGGACCGTCTCGACTGGAAAACGGGCTGGTCGGCGATCATGGCCGTGGGGCTGCGCCCCTGCTCGGGCGCGCTGATCGTCCTGACCTTCTCCTTCCTCAACGCGCTGTGGCTGGGCGGCATCGTCTCGGTCTTCGCCATGGCGCTGGGCACGGCAATCACCGTCTCAACGCTGGCGGTGCTGGCCGTTACGGCGAAGAACTGGGCGGTGGCGATCGCCGGGGGCGGTACCTGGAGTAGCCGCATCCATACGGCGATCGAAGTCGCCGGCGCGGCCGCCATCCTGCTTCTGGGGCTCGTGCTTCTGGCGGCAAGCCTTACGGCCTGAATCTCATTTGCCCTTCCGCCTCTGGCTGCGCGCACGCAACCAGAACACCAGGAAGAACCCGGCCACGAACAAGACCGCCACGGCGGCCGCCGCGAAAGGGGAAACATCCCCGAGCGCCAGCATGATGTGCGGCATCAGGAACGCGACGAGGCCGAACCCGACAAGAATGATCGCCGCTGCGATGGCGGCCTGACGGTTTTCCTTCATGCAACGGCCTCGCGGGCGGCAACTTTGGCTTCGACGCTAGAGCAGGGTGCGCTCACATTCGTTCGCTTGGCTGCTCTATCTGTTTGTTTTCGCCGCATTTGTGTCACGCCAAGTGATTCCACTTGGCTGCAAAATGCTCTAACCGACATTCATCGACTCCCTGATCGCCTCCAGCCGCCGGATCTGGCGCCCTTCACGATCGAAATTCCCGGGCGCCAGCCAGGTTTCCGCCGCGGCTTTGACGGCCGGCCATTCCGAATCGATGATGGAAAACCACGCCGTGTCTCGGTTTTCGCCCTTCACCACCATGTGCCGGCGGAACAGCCCCTCGAAACGGAAGCCAAACCGCAGGGCGGCGCGCTTCGACGGCTCGTTTCGCGCGTTGCACTTCCACTCGAAACGGCGATAGCCGAGGTCGTCGAAGACGTGCCGGGCGAAGAGATGAAAGGCCTCCGTCGCCAGGCGCGTGCGGGCGATCATCGGGCCCCAATAGATGTTGCCGATCTCCGCCGAGCCGTTCGCGGCATCGATGCGCATGAGGGTCTGGCGGCCGCCGGCCACACCGGTTGCCCTGTCGATGACGGCGAAAAAGAGCGGATCGCTGCTGGCTGCGGCCTTTTCCAGCCATGGCTGGAAGGCGGCCCGGCTTTTCGGCGGATAATCGCCGAGCCAGCGGAAGCGCGCCTCCGCGTCCGGCACGCTCGAGGCGGCGAAGAGGTCGTCGCCGTGGCGGGCGGGATCGAGCGGCTCCAGGCGCACGTAGCGGCCCTCGAGCGGCGCCCGGGCGGGCGCCGGCCGCGCTGTCCAATGCCTCAGATCGTCCACGCAGACCTCCAGATTGACGTTTTTCGCGCGAAGCGTCACAAAAGCCTGCGCAAGATGACAGAACCAGATGGAACTCCTCCGATGCTCCATACAGTGCCCGCTTTCGACCGTATAGGCGAGGAGAACGCTTTCGCCGTTCTCGCGCGGGCGACGGACCTCGCCCATAAGGGGCGTGACATCATCAATCTCGGCATCGGCCAGCCGGATTTCCGCACGCCCGAGCACATCGTCGAAGCGGCGGTGAAGGCGCTGCGCGACGGCCATCACGGCTACACCCCGGCAAACGGCATCCTGCCCGCGCGCGAGGCGGTGGTGCGCCGCACGCTCGCCACCACCGGCATCGAGGTTTCGCCGGACAGTGTGATGATCCTGCCCGGCGGCAAGCCCACCATGTATGCGGCGATCGTCATGTTCGGCGAGCCGGGCGCGGAAATCCTCTACCCCGATCCCGGCTTTCCCATCTACCGCTCAATGATCGAATATACCGGCGCCACCCCGGTGCCGGTGCCGATCCGCGAAGAGAACGGCTTTGCCTTCTCCGCCGAGGAGACGCTGTCCCTAATCACCCCGAAGACGCGCCTGCTCATCCTCAATTCCCCCGCCAACCCCGCCGGCGGCGTGACCCCGCGCGCCGAGATCGCCAAGCTGGTCAAGGGGCTCGGGGCCCATCCGGACGTTGCCATCCTCTCCGACGAAATCTATGACGTCATGACCTATGACGGCGAGACGGCCACCTCGCTTTTGACCTTCCCGGAGGTGCGCGACCGGCTGATCGTGCTCAACGGCTGGTCGAAGACCTGGGCGATGACCGGCTGGCGTCTCGGCTGGTCCATCTGGCCGGACGAGCTCTACGAAAAGGTGCGCAAGCTCGCGGTCAATTGCTGGTCCTGCGTCAACGCGCCGGCGCAATACGCCGGCATCGCCGCCATCGACGGCCCGCAGGATGACGTGGAGAAGATGATGCGCGCCTTCGACGCGCGGCGGAAGATCGTGGTGGAAGGCGTGAACGGCCTCGACGGCATCACCTGCCAGACGCCGAAAGGGGCGTTTTATGCCTTTCCGAACATCAAGGAGACGGGTTGGAAAGCGAAGAAGCTGGCCTCCGCGCTTCTGGAGGAAGCCGGCGTGGCATTGATCGGCGGGCCCGATTTCGGCGTGCTGGGTGAAGGGTATATCCGCCTTTCCTACGCCAATTCGGAGGAGAACATCCTGCGCGCGATCGAGCGGATCGGGGAGTTTCTGGCCAAGGGCCGGTCCTGAGCGGCTCAAGGGAGCGTCGCAGAACGACCTCAAATCGGCCGTTCGCGGTAAGCGCGGGAAATCCCGAAAGCTGTCATCGTTTGCGAACGAGACGCTGCCGGGCTTTATGGACCGGCTTTAACGATTGACTGCAAGGAGTCGGCTTCGCGACACGGTGGAGCGCCGAACAGCCTTCTATACTCGCGCGAGAACTGGGACGCACTCTCATATCCAACCGCATAGCTCATGTAGCGGCCTCGGCATGTTCGGTCACTAGGTGCCGGCGCGCCTCGTGCAACCCCGTCCTCACCCACCAGGTCAGGCGCGAGCGCACGAATGTCACAGGCGAGATGCAAGCACTGTGGCTGTTCCGCCTCGACAGAAATCTTGAGCAAAGTGTGGAGGACCAGTCTTGGTGAGGGTGTCAGCTTTGCTCACTCAATGCTCGGAGATCAGCCGCCGGCACCACAGATCGTTGTCTGGCCGGCGCCAACCCGCGGATCGGCACCGACTGCTGCACAGGCAATGGCCGGAAAGCCGATCTTTCATCAAGATTGAGGTCGGACCATCTGATAGGGGCGGGCCAATCTAGATTAGCTACCGGCACAGACTCAGAAAAGCCAGAAAAGAATGGGAACCGTACCGGCCTCCTGGGCCACCTCGATGGCCTCGAGCACCGCGATCGCGGCAAGGAAGACGAGACCGTCGACAAACGTGGCGCGAACCCGCTCGGTCTTGAACGTTACTTCCGCGTCGTCGCGATAGATCAGCGGATTGGGCAGAAAACGCGGAACCCGCCGCAGATAGGAGAAATACTCGTCGCCCAGCGTCGTGGACAAGAATCGCTCCTCGCGCCGAGCCACGATATGAAAGAATGCCGCAGACAGCACAAGGCATAAGCAAGTAACGACATAGCTGCCCGTTTGTGCTCCGACCCCGGCCGCCGCTATCGAGGAAAAGAGATAGAGAGGATTGCGGGTAATGGAGTAGGGCCCGGTCGACACGACCACAGCCGACTTGCGCCCGCCGATGTAGAGCGTCGCCCAAAGCCGTCCGCCGATCCCGACCATTACAAGCGCGAGGCCAAGCGTCTCGATGTACTCGTGCATCAGCTCATCATGCAGCGATCCTCCGAACACCAACATCGTGAAGGCGAGCACGATGATGATTGCAAGGATGGCACGGCGAGCCGCCTGATAGCGCGCCAAGGCGCCTGCGTCTCCAGAATTCACCAGCCCTCCACGTCATCGCCCGAGTCATTGCGAGCGACGCTTGTGAGAAAACGTGGCTATTCTAGGGCGAGCACCATCATCATCTGGCGGCCATGGAGCTTGGGATCGGCCTCGACCTGGGTGATGGGCGCATCTTCCTCGCGGACCTTGTTGAGGAGCTGCATGCGGGGTTCCAGATGGGCTATCTCGCGACCGCGGAAACGTAGTGTCAGCTTGACCTTGTCGCCTTCTTCGCAAAATCGCCGCACTGCCCTCATCTTCACCTCTTACACTGATCGGGCGTTCGTCGCTACGCATCGCGGCGATCACAATCCTCCGCGCGTCGCCA
>NZ_JAXQNM010000028.1:0-3922 GCF_034427935.1 Chelativorans sp. M5D2P16
CTGTGAAGCAAACCGGCCATTCGGATCCGTTCACGTTCGATGTCGTGATCCGCGAATCCGGCAGTGAGACGCACCACCGGGTGACCATGTCGCGCGCGGATTACGACCGGCTCACGAATGGCGCCTGCCTGCCGGACCACTGCGTGGAAGCCGCCTTTCGCTTCCTGCTGGATCGCGAGCCGAAGGAAGCCATTCTCTCGAGCTTCGATATTACCGTGATCGCCCGCTATTTCCCCGAGTTCGAGGCAAAGCTTCCCCAGTACATCGTCGCCGTCCCGACGGGAGAGGGGTCGTGATCGGCGCCGTCGCCGGCGACATCATCGGATCGCGCTTTGAAGGCCATCCGGAGCCGCCCGCCGGTTTCGACCTGTTCCATCCCCATTGCCGCTTCACCGACGACACGGTGTGCAGCCTGGCCGTCGCCGATGCGATCATGCGCCGGGCGGACTTCGCCTCGACGCTGCGCGCCTTCGTGCGCCGGCATCCCGATGCGGGCTATGGCGGCATGTTCATCAACTGGGCCTTTGCAGACGATGCGCCCGCCTATGGGAGCTGGGGTAATGGCGCACCGATGCGCGTTGCCGCGGTCGGCTGGCTTGCTGCGACCAAAGCCGAGGCGGATGCGCTTGCCGCCGCGCAGTCGGCCGTGAGCCACGATCATCCCGAGGCTATCAAGGCCGCACAGGCCGTCGCGGGAACGATCCTCGTGCTCCGCCAGGGTAAACCCGCACGGGAAGTGCGCGCCTGGATCACCGAGACCTATGGCTACGATTTGCGCCCCGAGACTGCGCTCAAGCGCGGCGGCTTCGATGTGAGCGCGGCGGGCACTGTTCCGCCTGCGCTTACCGCAGCGTTCGAAGCCAAGGATTGGGAAGATGCCGTACGGATCTCGATTGGCCTTGGCGGCGACACCGACACCCTCGCCTGTATCGCCGGAGCGGTCGCGGAGGCGATCCATGGCGTGCCACACGATATTGCCATCCGGGCACGCGAACATTTGACGGAAGACCTGCGCCAGGCGCTCGACCGCTTCGAGCAGCGGCGCACCGTCGACTGACAAGTCAGGCCATGGACTCCACCGGCAGGAGAGGCGACGGCTCCCCCGCGAAGAGCACGGTCAGCCGGTGCATCGCACGTGTGCAGGCCACGTAGAGAAGGTTGCGATCCATGTCCGTGCCGTAGTTCTGCACGCCAGCATCCGGGACGATCACGCGGTCGAACTCCAACCCCTTCGCCAGATGCGCCGTGCAAACGATGATGCCGGTCGAAAAACCGCTGCTCCCCGCGTCGAGCAGCCGCGTTTCGACGCCTTTTTCCGTCAGTTGCCGATGCAGCTTCTCGGCTTGTCTCTGCGTCTTTGCGATGACCGCCAGGCTGCGGTGGGTCGAGGCTTGAAAATCCTCAACCTCGGCGAAAATGCGTTCGGCGACTTCAGCCTGCCGCGCATAGCCGATGACCTGTGGCGGCTCTCCGTGCCGCTCGATCGGCACGAGTTCCTCATTGGGCGAGATGCCGAGGGCAAAGCGCATGATCTCCCAGCTCGAGCGATAGCTCTTGGTAAGCTTCACCGGCGCTGCGGCTTTAAGCACGCGCTGAATCTGCTCGGCATTCGAGCCGCCATACGGGTTCACGGTCTGTGTGGCGTCGCCCAGGATTGTCTTCCGGCAGGGGAAAAGCCTTCCGAGCACCGCGTATTGAACCGGCGAATAGTCCTGCATTTCGTCAATGAGCAGATGTTTGACCTCATTGCGCAGGTTCTCGACACCTTCCAGCCGCATCTTGAGGTAGATGAGCGGGAAAACGTCGGAGTATTCGAGCTTTCCTCCCGCCGGCTTGAAGAGCTCGGGTCGGCCCAACCACTCGAACAGTCCCTTGTAGGCCGCGCGCAGGCTCGTGCGCTTCACCATGCCCCGGACAACCTCGCGCAGTTCCCTGCGCTGCCTGGGCTCCAGTTCGTATTTGTAGTGAAGGAAAATCTTGTGCTCGGTCGTGCGCACCACCTCGGCGATGCGCTCGGTCACCGGCAGGCCGCGGTGCTTCTGCCAGGTCTCTGCGAAATGCCAGTCCGGCACGATGCGTCCTATGCCGGCGCGCCACTCGACGGGTTTGAACGAGTTGGCCTCCAGATGATCGATATAGGCATCGATCTGTTTCATGAAATCCAAGGACGCTTTCGCAGCGATCCGCTCTCTCAACGCCGCATCCTTCCCTTCAAGCAGCTGCGATGTCTGCTCGAAGAAGGTCTGGAAGCGGTACTTGCCCTGAAGCAGTTCGTCGGCAAGCGTCTCCATCCCAATCTCGCTCACCTGCTCCTCACCAAGCTCGGGCAGGACGTTGCCGATATAGTCGGCAAAGACACGGTTGGGCGAGATGATCAGAATGTCCTTCGAGCTCAGCGTGTCCTTGAAGCGGTAGAGCAGGAAGGCGATGCGGTGGAGCGCGATGGAGGTCTTGCCGGAGCCGGCAACCCCCTGGATGATGAGCGTGTCGGCCTCCGCGTTGCGGATGATGGCGTTCTGGTCGCGCTGGATGGTCGCGACGATGTTCTTCATGCCCTCGTCGGACGAGCGGCTGAGTTCCTGCTGGAGCACGTCGTCGACGATGTTCACGCCCGATTCCAGCATGAACTCCATCCGCCCTTCGCGAATGCGGAACTGGCGCTTCAGTTCCAGCCGGCCCTCCACCGCGCCCGAGGGCGCCTGGTACTGGGCGGGACCGATCTCATAGTCGTAGAACAGGGACGAGACCGGCGCACGCCAGTCGTAGACCAGCGTCTTGCCCGATGCTTCGTCACGGAAATCATGGACGCCGACATAGATCGGTTGGGCCACGCCGCTTCCATCCTGGCCTCGCGCGAAATCGAAACGCCCGAAATAGGGTGAGTTGCGGAGCTTATGGAGCTTCTGCCTTTGAGACTTCAGCACCTCGGCCGAGCGCATGGTTTGTTCGATGGACTGCCTGAGTGCCACCTTGTCGATGTGGTCCATGTCGCGGCGCGCTTCCCACATGTAATCCTTGTTCGCCTGAATGTCCTTTGCGTAGGCGTCGAGGCGCGCACCGATCTCCTGCAGGTTTTCGCGGATGCGTACCTGACAATCTTCGAGGCGGGCCTGTTCTTCCATTTCGACGGTGTTCATGCGTTCTTCTTGCTTTCGATTGCTTCCTCAGGCGGAGAGGCGGTCGGCAGAGGAGCCGGCGATCTTGAAAACCGCCATCTGACTCGCGCCGCCATAGGCGGGATGCCGTCCGGCAATGTCGTTGCAGGTGACGGCATAACCGCCTCTTGCGGCAACACCGCGTGCCCAGCGGCGGAACTTCGCCCGATCCCATTCGAAACGATGGTCGGCGTGGCGAAATCTATGGGGTGGAACGCCGAGCAGCGGATTGAACTCCGCGTTCGGCGTCGTTACGACCACGGTCGCCGGGCGCATCCGGGCAAAAATGGCCCGTTCCAAGGTCGACAGCCGGTCGGGTGCGATATGCTCAATCGTCTCGATCAGGATGGCGCAGTCGAAGCCGGTCAGCCTGGAATTGCCCTCGGTCATCGAGCCGAGAACAAGATCGACCCTTGCCGTTGCTTCCTCCGTCAATGCGTCCAGCCGCGCGCGAAGGCGGTTTAGGGAGGCTCCGCACAGATCGACGCCGACGATCCGTTCTATCTGCGGTTCCGTTGCCAGGCGGACGAGCAGGTCGCCATCGCCGCACCCCAGATCCAGGACACTGGAAGCTCCGCTCGCGCGGACGATCCGGTGCGCCGCGTCAAGCCGCTGCTCGTGCAGCCATGTCGTCACGCGCTACCTCCGCAAAGCCGATCTCTCTGCGTCCTCCGCGACAGGTGCTCACGGTCAATGCAGTCCGGCATTTCCTCAAATATCAAGCTCACGCGGCTCGCGACCTTTCGGCCGGGCCGGCGGTCAGAGCG
>NZ_JAXQNM010000029.1:0-17284 GCF_034427935.1 Chelativorans sp. M5D2P16
CGCGATCCGATGATGTCGCCGGCGACGGCGCCGATCACGACCCCTCTCCCGTCGGGACGGCGACGATGTACTGGGGAAGCTTTGCCTCGAACTCGGGGAAATAGCGGGCGATCACGGTAATATCGAAGCTCGAGAGAATGGCTTCCTTCGGCTCGCGATCCAGCAGGAAGCGAAAGGCGGCTTCCACGCAGTGGTCCGGCAGGCAGGCGCCATTCGTGAGCCGGTCGTAATCCGCGCGCGACATGGTCACCCGGTGGTGCGTCTCACTGCCGGATTCGCGGATCACGACATCGAACGTGAACGGATCCGAATGGCCGGTTTGCTTCACAGTGATCATGATTTCGCCTCCAACACGTCAGCAGCCCACATTTTTCCGAGTGCCTTTTGGCCTCCGGAACAGTCCCATGGAAACTTGTGCGTGCCGCGCCTTGCGAAGGCAGCACTTGCACGCTTAGGTCAGCCGTTTCCCGGGAGTAGCCCGATGACCGGCTCCAAGATCATGAATCCGATCACCAGCACCGCGATAAGGAATGCCAACCAGGGCAGCGTCCTTCCGGCAAGGGCTCTCATTACCGACACTACAGACCCATGCCGCCGCGGGGACACCGAGAAGACCGCCTCAGATTATGTCGCGGTTTGTGGAAGCCTTCGAAGTCGCTTGGCTTTGCACCGCCGAAGGAAGACGCGCTCGGCAAGCTGTCTCCGATGCTGGTGGTGGCCCATCTTGATTCGGAACGAGAGCCGGAGGAGCCTTCCTTCAAGCTCCGCGATGAAGTCCTTGATGCCATCGCTCTTGTCGAAGAGCGCACCTGATCTCTTGCCCAAATTTTAGTGCACCTCAATTCGCATTGCGTCCTGCAGCAGCACCGCGGAGGGTAGGGATCGAAGAGATTGAGCTATAATCAAATGTGGCCGACTGACGGCGGCGGTATGGGAACCGCATAAACCCACCAAGCCCAGGATCTCTGATCACCCGGAAGCCGAAAGTTCAAGGCTTGCGGGGATTGCATCGAACGCCTCCTCGACCCTGCAGATGAGCGTCTCGCGACCGCCATGTCCGCGCTCGCCTCGGCCGCCTTCGCCGCGACCGGCCACCCAGTTCTTGGCTCCGCATCGCCAAGCGGCGAGCGCGAACTCGCCGAGCATCCTGAGACGTACGTCCTCGCGGCCATCAATGCCGATCTTGTATTCCAGAACCTCGACCAACCGCCTTTGGGCGCGCAGCGAAGTCAGCTCGCTGTGATCATAAAGTACTGAACTCCTGGCATGCGCCGCAACCGCGCGCGTGCGGATGAAGCGCATGTCCCAGTTCTCGTCCATAGCTTGTAGGGTTTCAGTAAGCGCCTCCCGCAGCGTCCGCAGCACAGATCCGCGGAACGCCCGGTCCTTCAGCCGCTCGATATAGGCACTCCACAGTTCGGTTTCGGCGGCAAGCGCTACATCCTCTTTGGACGCATAGTAGCGGAAGAAGGTTCGCTTGGAGACTTCGACGGCATCGACGATGTCGTCGAGCGTCGTCGCCTCGAAGCCCCGTTCGGAGAAGAGATCGAGCGCAGCATCGGCCAGCGCACGCTGCGTTCGCTGCTTCTTCCGTTCGCGCAGCGGCAACGGTCGAGCACATTTGTCTTCAGGTTTCATAGGACGGAGACTAGCACGGTGGCTCGCAGTCGCAATCGTCTCAAATTGCAATATGCCACTCATTGCCAAAGTCCTCTTAGAAGCATATCTTGCTCCAGTCTGATCTGTGACCGGGAGAAGCTTGTTGCCCCATTTCCCAGCCCTGATCGTCTTGCTGACCGCCTCTACCCTCGGCGTGATGGCGGGCGCAACCATCGTACCCGTGCTGGAGGCGATCCGCACGGACCTTGGGGTCAGCGGAACCGCTGCGGGGCTGATCATCACCGCCCATGGCCTGGCGATCGCCGTCACAAGCCCCATTGCCGGCTGGATGGTCGACCGCTGGGGCGTGCGCGGGCCGATGGTGGCGGGGCTACTCGTCTACGGGATTGCCGGCGGCGCCGGCATGTTCATCAGTTCCTATCCCGTGCTGATCGGCAGCCGCTTCGTCTTCGGGGTTGGAGCTGCGCTCCTGTTCGCCGCAACATCGGTGGCAATGCTCTCGCTCTTCCAAGGTCCGGTGCGCGACCGGGTGATGGGCTGGCGCACGGCGGCAACGAGCATTGGCGGATTGATCTTCCCTCTTGTCGCCGGCGTGCTGGCGACGCTCATCTCGTGGCAGGCTGCCTTCGGCATCTACATGATCGCGATCCCGATCGGAGTTGCCGCAATCATCCTCGTGCCAGAGACGCACAGGTCCTCCAGCGCGCCGAGCGAAAGTGGTGTCGGTGCGCTCGTGAAGCGGCCAGTCCTCCTTGGCGTCTACGCCTTCATGTTCGCGCTGGCCGTCATGATGTACAGCGTGGCTGTTTTCCTGCCGCAGCGGCTGGCGGAACTCGGCATAACAGCGCCGATCGCCGTCTCCTACTACATGGTTGCCATGGCCGGTTCTGCGAGTCTCACCGGCCTCTTCTATGGCTGGCTGCGGGCGCGCGCCTCCTATGTGGCCTTGCTCCGAATGTCGTCGCTTTGCTGGGTGGCCGCTTTCGCTGTTCTCGGTACGGTCGAGAACCCGCTGGTTCTTGCTACGGCAACCTTCTTCCTCGGCATCGGCAACGGCATCACATTTTCCACGCTTTCCATTGTGATTGCCGATCTGGTTCCCGAGTCACTGCTCGGCAGGGCGACCGGCGCCTCAAGTACATTGATGTTTATCGGCCAGTTCGCCTCACCGCTTGTTGTTGGGCCGCTGATGGCGGCCACCGCCATCACAACGGGCTATCTTATCATCGCCGTCGCTGCCTGCTTGATCCTGTTCGCGCTCCTCGCCGTGCGCGCTCCGAAGGGGCGGATGGCGCCTGCTGTGGCCGGTAGCGGGCCAAATAGTCCCTCTCGGCCACGCTGCCGGTTGAAGTGCACCGAGGGATGGCTTATCTGTCTCGCATCCCCCTTGTATTCATGCAGGGACCGGAGACACCGGACAGGTCGGCACAGGGCGTTTCGCGCCTGGCATGGCCCCGGTGAGCCAGTCCGGATTTGCCGGATCGGCGCTCGTGGTCCTAGCCGCCTGAGCGGTCGAAGCCGTGGCTTTGCCGGGCGGCGAACGCGTTCGGATTCTCCCCGATCAACAGGAGAGAACCATTTGAAGAAGCATAATACCAAGTCCCGTCCCACTTCGGCCATTTCCGGCTCGACGGTCAATGTCTACGGATCCGGGCCGGTCCCAATCGGTCAGCGGGACAGGCAATGTGAACCAGTTCGCGCT
Source organism: Chelativorans sp. M5D2P16 (assembly GCF_034427935.1). Classification (NCBI taxonomy): domain Bacteria; kingdom Pseudomonadati; phylum Pseudomonadota; class Alphaproteobacteria; order Hyphomicrobiales; family Phyllobacteriaceae; genus Chelativorans; species Chelativorans sp. M5D2P16. The sequence goes on from NZ_JAXQNM010000029.1 coordinate 3,323, forward strand.
CCCGTGCGGCAGGTGTCGAAGGTCCGCTTTTTGCCGAAAACGCGCAAGGAGACCGTCGATTCGCTTCTGCGCTATGTCAGCGCCTTCGGCCAGGGCACGGGCTCGGCCCATTTGGTCGACGGCGATTGGTGGATCGATCTGGCATTTGCGGAAGATGCGGTGATGATCCGCAGCCAGTTTCATGACCTTTTGGTTGCACCGGAGGAGGCATATGATGAATGCTGCCTCTGAACTGCGGCAGCCTGTTCCGGCAGGCTATCGGTCCCGCCGGACCTTGGCCATCATTCCCCCGGATGCCGGCAAGTCGGCCCACGGTTCGATGTCCTGATTGCCAGGGAGAGGGCGGAATATGGCGTCGATATCCTGCTGAAAAATCTCACTACGGAAAATGCCGGTGAACCTCCGCCGAGGGCAAGGCCGATCTGAAGGCATTCACCGATGCCGAACGCACGGCCATCGCCGGGAGCGGATCCTCCTGGCAATTACTCCAAGGTGCAGCCCTTCTCGGCCAAGGCTCCGAGCAAAGAACGAGGCGAGGCTATGAAATTCCTTCTGGACCGCGATGCTGGACAGGCCGCCGTTCGCCAGATCGGAAGTTATCTGCGCAGATACGGTTCCGGCCATCATTGGGTCGAAAAATATCGCGGTGACGTGTTCATCAATGTGGTTGAGAAGCGTGACGAGGAAATCCTCCGCAACGAATTTTCGGATCTGGTCAAGCCGGTCGATAGCGACGGTGAGTGAGTGGTCAGCGCCGCGATTTCCACCTGAAGCGTCAGAAGATCAGCCTGCCCATCAGCGTTAGTCAAAACCCGAAAGCGAATACTGGATGCAAAAGACCCCGCCTGCGCCGACAGGCTTGGTGATTGGAGCCATGCTGATGACCATGTCGTCGGCTTTCGGCCAGACCTATTTCATTGCCATCTTCGCACCGCAGATCAAGAGCGAGTTAGGATTGAGCGATGGAGGCTTCGGCAGCCTCTATGCAGCCGCCACCATCACGAGTGCCGCCGTGATGATGTGGGGCGGCAAAGTCGCCGATGTTTTCCCGATCCGCCTCCTGGCCATCATTGCGATTCTAGGGCTCGCGGCCATGTGCCTGGCGATGTCGAGCGTTGCCGCCGCGTGGATGCTGCTGCCGATCCTGTTTGGATTGAGGCTTTTCGGCCAGGGATCGATGGGTCATCTCGCGATGACCGGGGTCGGACGGTGGTATCTCCGCAGGCGCGGGCGCATGATGTCGCTTGCCGTGCTCGGCTTTCCCGCCAGCGAGGCCGTCATGCCGTTTGCGGCGGTGACGTTGATGGCGGCGTTTGGCTGGCGCGAGGTCTGGACGATCGCCGCGGCAACCCTCGTGCTCGTCTCCATTCCGCTCGTCCTGTTCTTCTTGCGCGCGGAGCCACGGCTGGGCGCTGTCGAGATTCCGTCAGGCGAAACATCGGGCGTGCGGCGCGAATGGACCAGGGCGGAGGTGTTGCGCACGCCGGAGTTCTTCGTGGTCGTCTCCGGCATCGTCGTCCCGTCTTTTGTCATGACGGGCATATTCTTTCACCAGGCCTATCTGGTCGAGGCGAAGGGTTGGAGCCTCGCCTGGTTCGCCGGCTGGTTTCCTGTCTACGCAATCACCAGCGTCTGCACGGCGCTTCTGACGGGATGGCTGGTCGACCGGTTTGCAGCGCGCAGCTTCCTGCCGCTGTTCCTCCTGCCGATGACCTGCGGCATCCTCGTCCTGGCGTTCTCGACGTCCCCCTATGCCGTGCCAGTCTTCATGCTCTTGGGCGCACTGACCAACGGCAGCGCATCCACCCTGTTGGGTGCCCTTTGGGCGGAGTTGTTCGGAACACGCCATCTCGGCGCCATCCGGTCAGTTGCCTTTGCCGGCCAGGTCTTCGCGTCGGCATTGGCGCCTGGACTGATGGGCCTGCTGCTCGACTTCGGAGTACACATAGAGGCACAGTACGTCGCCCTGGCGGCCTACGCCCTGGTTTCCTCACTCTGGCTCTGGCTATTCGTGCCGCGCCTGCACCGGATCGCTCATGGCTGATCACGGATCAGCGAAACATCAAGACTGGAATTTTGCAGCGCCGCACCATCTCGGTCGTGGTGCTCCCGATGATCAAGGACCGTGAAGCCCGGCAAGCGGTCTATCTCGCCTGGAAGGCGCAAACTTCCTCGTGAACCGTTCTGACGACCATGTGATAAGACCCGCACCAGAAAGCGTGGTGCCTTGCTGCCGCCTACTGCTCGTCTGCGGTCCGATGCAGCCGATAGGTTTCGGTTTGATGGCGGCCCGTGCCGACCTGCAATACGGCACACCATCGTTCCTCACGCGTCGCGAGGGCGGCAGGTGCGCGCGATGAAGTCCAGGTGCCCCGGTCCCGAGAAGATGTTTTCGAACAGAAGATAGGCCGCGCCGAAGAGCGCGCGCTCGGCAAACTGCGCGGATACCACGATCTTCAGTTCCCGCGTGGCAAGCGGAAGACAGCGCTGATAGACCAACTCGCGAATGCCGGAGACGAGGAGTTCTCCGGCCTGGGCCAGCGTGCCGCCGACGACGATGACCCGCGGGTTGAGAATGCTGACCACGTCGGAGATCACCTCGCCAATGGTGCGGCCGGCGTTGCGGATCAGCATGATCGCCTCCGGTTTGCCGGCACGCAGATGCTTCAGGACATCTCTTGCGTTCTCCGCCTCCAGCCCCACCGCGGTAAGGTCCCGGGCGATTGCCCAGCCGCCGGCCCGCGCCTCGACGCAACCCGGCTTGCCGCACCTGCACAAGGGAGCCTTTTCGTCGATGAACTGAATATGGCCGATATCACCCGCCGCTCCCTGCGCGCCACGGAACAAGCGTCCATCGGCGATGATGCCGCTGCCGATACCTGTGCCCGCCTTGATGAAGAACAGGTCGTCGATCTCGCCGTAGTTCTGGCGGTATTCATAGATGGTCATGAGGTTGACGTCGTTTTCTACGAGGGACGGAACGCCGAGTTCGTGCTGGAGCTCTTCGATGATGTTCAGGTCGTCCCAACCGGGCAGAACGGACGGACCCACGACCCGACCACGCTCGTAGTCGACCGGGGTGGGAAGACTCAGGCAAGCGCCGAGAGCAACGCCGTTGCCACTCGCGGCCGACGCCAGGCGCTTGAATTCCTCACAGATCATGGCGAGAACGTGCTGCGGCGGCATCGTGGTCGAATAGGTGAGCGTCGACTCATCGATGACCGTGCGGTCGAGGTCTACGGCGGCCAGGTGAACGAAACTTTCGCCGATGTCGCCCACCAGCATGAAGCCCGATTTCGGGTTCAGGGCGAGCATCCGGCTCGGACGTCCTCCGCTTGGTATGGTTCCGGTCGTCTCGATGACAAGGCCGGCATCAAGCAGCAAATTGAGACGTTGCGTCACCGTCACGCGAGACAATCCGGTAACCAGTTGCAGGTCCGAACGCGAGGAGGCTTGGCCGAGTGCGATCGGACTGAGGATTTCGCCCAGGTTCTGAAGATCAGCCTTTTCCATGCACGCTCTATCCCTTTCACCACGACGGATCATTCGTACCCTCAAACCAGCCAGCCATAAAGACGGACTATTACGTAAAAAAATATACCTAACTGGATTGACATGCGTTCAGAAAGTTTGAATCTTTGAGCAGAAAACGAAAATATACTGTTTATGTGCGCCCCTGCAGGCGCACGCAGGGGATGGTTTTCCTGTATGATGAAAAGTTCAGCCAGCATGTCGATGTCGAGTGTGGGGGATGTCGTGCGTGCCCTTGCGATGGACGCGGTGGAGAACGCCAAATCGGGACACCCGGGCATGCCGATGGGCATGGCGGAAATCGCCGCCACGCTTTGGCTGGACCACCTGCGCTTCAATCCCGCCAATCCGGACTGGCCCGACCGCGACCGCTTTGTGCTCAGCAACGGGCACGGCTCGATGCTTCTTTACAGTGTGCTGCATCTGACGGGCTACGATGTCGACATGGACGACCTCAAGGCGTTCCGTTCTCTGGGAAGCCGCACGCCCGGTCATCCCGAACGGCGGTGCGCGCCTGGCGTCGAGACGACGACGGGCCCGCTCGGCCAGGGGCTGGCGAACGCGGTCGGCATGGCGGTTGCGGAGCGCAACCTCGCCCACGGGTTCAATCGGCCCGGACACACCGTCGTCGACCACTTCACCTATGCCTTTGTCGGCGATGGCTGCCTGATGGAAGGGATCTCCCACGAAGCCTGCTCGCTTGCCGGCACGCTTGGCCTTGGCAAACTGATCGTCCTTTACGACGACAACGGAATTTCCATCGACGGTCCGGTCGGCGGCTGGTTCACCGACGACACGCGCCTGCGCTTCGCCGCCTATAACTGGCATGTGGTCGAAGAGGTCGACGGGCATGACATGTCCGCCGTCTCCCGCGCCATTGCGGACGCCAAGCGCGAGACCGCGCGCCCGAGCCTGATCTGCTGCCGGACCACCATCGGCAAGGGCGCCCCGACCAAGGCCGGCAGTCACGACAGCCACGGCGCGCCGCTCGGTGCGGAGGAGGTCGCCGCCGCGAAGGCCGCGATGGGCTGGCCGCACGAGGCGTTCGCCGTTCCTCCCGAAGCGGCGGCGCAATGGGACAGGCGCGGGTCGGGTGCGGCACTCGAAGCGGAGTGGAACGAACGGTTCGCCGCCTACCGCGCCGCTTATCCGGACCTTGCGGCGGAGTTCGAACGCCGCATGAGCGGTGCGCTTCCCGAAGGCTTCGAGGTCCTGTGCCGCGGCTTGCTCGAGGAGGCTGCCGAAGCGGGAGAGAGTGTAGCAACGCGCAAGGCCAGCCACGGCGTCATGGCCGCGCTCTCGCCCTCCGTTCCGGAGCTGATCGGCGGCTCGGCCGACCTGACGGGATCGACGCAGACCCTGTGGAGGGACCACGTGCCGATGACCGCCGGACGGGGCGGCGACTACATCTATTACGGCGTGCGCGAGTTCGCCATGGGGGCCATCATGAACGGGCTTCTGGCCCATGGCGGCTTCCGCCCGTTCGGCGGCACCTATCTCGTGTTCTCCGACTATGCCAAGAATGCCATCCGCATGGCCGCCTTGATGGAACTGGGCGCTATCTACATCCTCACGCACGATTCCATCGCTCTTGGGCAGGACGGTCCCACGCACCAGCCGGTGGAGCAGCTTGCTTCCTTGCGGCTCACGCCCAATCTCGACGTCTGGCGTCCCTGCGACGGCGTGGAAACCGTGGCGGCGTGGGAGCAGGCGCTGCGCAATACGACCATGCCCACCGCCATCGTCCTGAGCCGTCAGGCTCTACCCTGTCAGCCGCGCGATCGGGACACGCGCGAATCGGTGCGCCGCGGCGGCTACGTGCTGCGCCGGGAGACGGCTCCGCTGCGCGTCGTCATTCTGGCCACGGGCTCGGAGGTGGCGCTTGCCGTGGCGGCGGCCAAGCAGCTGGAAAGCGAGGATATCGGCGCGCGCGTGGTCTCCATCCCCTCGACCGCCGTATTCGACCGGCAGGACCCCGCCTACAGGGCGGCGGTGCTGCCCGCCGGCCTGCCGCGGGTCTCCGTGGAAGCTGCCGCGACAGACTACTGGCGCAAATATATCGGTCTGGAGGGCGCGGCGGTCGGCCTCGACCGCTTCGGCGACTCCGCGCCGCCCGATGATCTGTTCGCCCATTTCCGGATTACCGAGGAAGCGGTCGCGGATGCCGCGCGGCGGCTGGTTTCCGCAGAGCGAGCGGGGCGCTGATATGGCCGGACGATATCTCATCGGCCTCGACTATGGCACGGAATCGGCCCGCGGCGTGCTGATCGACGCCGAGACCGGCGTGCAGGTGGTGAGTCATACGGTTGACTATCCTAACGGCGTCATGGCGCGCATGCGCGACGGGGCGGAACTGCCGCGCGGCTGGGCGCTGCAGGACGCGAGCGATTATCTCGTAGCCGCGAGGGAGATCCTCACGGTGCTCGGCACGGGCAAGCATATCGAGTCGATCGGGATCGACTTCACGGCGAGTTCGCCGATGCCGGCCCATGCCGACGGGCGGGCGCTCTCGCAAACGCATCCCGACCGCGGCCACGCCTATGTGAAACTCTGGAAGCATGCGTCCGCACAGCACTTCGCCGACGCGATCAACGCGCGCGGCGGTGATTTCCTGACGAATTTCGGCGGCAAGGTTTCCGGCGAGTGGCTTCTGGCCAAGGCGGCCGAACTGGCACGGGAGGCGCCCGACCTTTGGGCGCAGACCGACCGCTTCATCGAAGCCGGCGACTGGGTCGTGTGGCAATTGACCGGCCAGGAGCGGCGCAGCCTGGCCTTCGCCGCCTACAAGGCGCAGTACGATGCGCGCGAGGGCTATCCCGCCGATGCTGTCGACGGGCTGGAAGCGCGGCTGAGCGCGCCGTTTCCCATAGGCACGTCGGCCGGCAGGCTGAACGCCGCCTGGCGCGCGGACACCGGCATCGAGGGGCCGTGCACGGTGGCCGTGGCGGTGATCGATTCCCATGCGGTGCTGCCGGCCGTGGGCGGCGTGCGCGACGGCTGCCTGGTCGCCGCGCTCGGCACCTCAGCGGTTTACCTGCATCTTTCTTCTGCCTTCAAACCGCTGCCGCCCGGCATCGAAGGGGTGGCGAAGGACGCCTCCGTCGCCGGCTTCTGGTGCTACGAGGCCGGCCAGGCCGGCTTCGGCGACACGCTTGCCTGGTTTGCGCGCACCTTCCCGCGCGGGGCGGAACTGTCCGACAGCTTCGCGGCCTACAATGCCGAGGCGGCGGAGCTGGCGCCCGGTGCGGGACGCCTTGTCGCCCTCGACTGGTGGAGCGGCAATCGCGTGCCCCTGGCCGACACAAAGCTGAGCGGTCTGCTCGTGGGGCTCGATACACACACGACGGCGGCGCAGATCTATCGCGCGCTCATGGAAGCGCTCTGCTTCGGCGCAAGGTCGGTGGTCGAATTGTTCGAGGCGGGCGGATTGCCCGTCGAGGAAATGATCGTGACGAGCGGGCTGGCGGCCAGCAATTCCCTGCTCGTGCAGATTCTCGCCGATGTCCTGGGCAAGGAAATCCGCGTCCCGGAAATCGACAACGCCACGGCCGTCGGCGCCGCCATTCACGGTGCCGTGGCGGGAGGGGTCGTTGCGGGCTTCGCCGAGGGGGCAGAGCGCTTTGGCGCGCGCAGCTTCCGGCGGGTAAGCCCCGTTGACGGCAACACCGAGGTCTATGCCAAGCTTTATTCCGGATACCGCGCGCTCGCCGAGACACGCGTCGTGCGCGACGTCATGCACGACCTGGCCGAGGTCGAGGCATCTGCAGGAAAACCGTCTGCAGGGAGGAGGTCGGTGGCCTAGCCACCGCAAACGCGGAACACCGCGAAAGGAGGAGAAGACATGACTGGCTTTCGGTATTCAAGACGTTCCGGCGCCGCTGCGGCGGGGGCCGTTCTCGCCGCCGGCGTTGCATTCGGCGCACTGCAACCCGCGCTCGCTCAGGACGTGACGGAGATCACCGTCTGGTTCGGGCGGGAGAACTTCATACCCGCCGATGCCTTCGAGACTTTCCATGCCGAGAACCCCGACATCCGGGTGACCACAGACGTCATCCCGCTCGAGCAATCGGTAGCCGACACGCTGCGCGCAGCCCGGGCGGGGCGCGCACCCGACATCGTGCAGACGCCGGCGGACGGCCTGGCCCCGCTGGTCGCCCAGGGCGCGGTGCGCGACATCGGCCCGCTGCTGGAAAAGTGGCAGGAGGAGGATCCCGATTCCTACAACGATCTCTCCCAGACGGCCTGGGACATGGCGTCCCTCGACGGCACCACCTATGGCGTGACGCTGTTCGCCGGTCCGTTCTGGTACACCTACCGTGCCGACTGGCTGGAGGAAGCCGGCCTCGACGTGCCGGAGACCTGGGATGATGTCCTCGATTTCGCGCGCGCCGTGAAGGACGAGGGACGTGTCGGCTTTGCGGTCGTGGGAAGCCGCGCGCACGATCCCGTCTGGTTCCTGTCCATCTTCATGGCCATGGGCGGGCAGTTCGAGAACGGCGTGCCGCAGCTCGATTCCGAGGCAGGACACTATTTGCTTTCCTTCTACCAGACGCTGGTGCGCGAGGAACTGACCTCGCAGGATGTCCTGGCCTGGGATTCGGGCGCCATGCGTGCGTCCTTCATCAATGGTGACGCCGCGCAGGCGATGATCGGCGACAACATTTATCCGACCATCCAGGAGACGCTCACCTGGGGCGAGGAGTGGAACGGTTCGGCGCCTCCGGTGCGGCCGGGCGGCGAAGACGAGGGGCGGACCATGACGCTCGGCTGGCCCTTCCTGGTGACCGAGAACGGCGAGAACGACGAGGCGGTGCTGAAGGTGCTGCGATATCTCGCCGATGCCGACAACGTTGCCGAGGTGTCCATGCGCTATCAGCCCGGCACGGTTCTCTCGGTCTTCGAATCGGAGGAGTACAACGCCGCCAAGCCATGGGCGTCGCAGTTCGCACCGGCCTTTGCCGAACTGGCGCCGCTGCCCACGCATCCGCGCCAGAGCCAGATCTATCAGATCCTGCTCGACGCCATGCAGGAGGCGTTGCAGAATCCGGACCGCGATGCCGCCGAACTCGCCGTCGAACAACAGGCGCGGATCGACGAACTCGTCAACGGCTGAGGCGAGCCGTCTGCCGGGACCGGCGCACCGCCGGTCCCGGTGAAGCGAAGGGAGGACGTGCGTGGCGAACATGCTTGCCGCCGCCAGGGAGCGCTGGCTCGAGACCTTGACCCCTTACATGCTCCTGCTGCCGGCGATCGCGCTGGTCGCCGGGGTGCTCGGCTACGCCGTGGTGAGCGGTACCGTCATGTCGTTCTACCGCGTCGAGGTGTGGGAGCCGGGCGAGCCCTTCGTCGGCCTTGCCAACTATATTGCGCTCTTCCGCTCCCCCGGTTTCCGCAATTCGCTGACCGTCTCACTCATCTTCGTCGGCGCGACGATCGTCATCGGCATCACGATGTCGATGATGCACGCGCTGGTCCTCAATCACACCAGCGTGGGCCGCAGTATCTTCCGGGCGATCGCGCTGATCCCCTATCTCGTCTCCGGCGTCGCCGCCGCCGTCATGTGGCGCTTTCTCTTCACCGGCGACAACGCCGTGGCCACGCAACTGATGGATATGTTCGGCCTTTCGACCGTCTCGTGGCTGGCCGACCCGGATCGTGCGCTGATCGTCGTCATCATGGCGAACATCTGGTTCATAGCGCCGTTCGCCACCCTCATTCTCCTGGCGGGGCTGCAAACGGTCGATCCCGAGCTCTACGACGCCGCCGAGATCGACGGTGCCAATGCGTGGCAAAAGTTTCTGCATGTCACCATCCCGTCGATCATGCCCATGCTGTCGCTTTCCCTGATGTGGCTCAGCTTCGCCAGCTTCAACATGTTCGACATCATCCTGCCGCTGACCGGCGGCGGCCCGGGACGCTCGACGGAGGTGCTGGCGGTCTACATGTACCAACTCGCCTTCCGCGACCTGAACTACTCGACCGGCGCGGCGGTGATGATCGTGATCCTTGCCATCAACATCACCTTGAGCGCCATCTTCCTCCGCGCAGCAGGACGTCCAGACAATGACCGGTAGCACCATACGGACGGGCACCCTGACGACCCGTATCGTGGTCTGGGTCGCCCTCATTCTCCTCACCCTGTGGGCGGTGCTGCCGATCGTCTGGTCCTTCTCGGCCTCGCTGAAGACGCCGCTGACCCTTTACACCAGCGGTCTCATTCCCGAGGATCCGACGCTCGACAACTATGCGCGCGTGATCACCTCCGACGGCTTTCCCACCTATCTGTGGAACAGCCTGTTTCTGGCGATCACCTCGACCGCCGTCGCGCTCTTCGTCTCCGTTCTGGCCGCCTATGGTTTCGCGCGCTATGCCTTTGCCTGGCGGCACGTGCTCTTGCTGTTCATCCTGGTGCCACGCATCCTGCCGCGCGCCAGCCTCATCATCCCGCTCTACTATCTCGTCGAGCGGCTCAATCTGCTCGACACCTACACCGTCCTGATCGTCACCTATTGCGCAACCGCCGTGCCCATGTCGACGTGGATCCTGATGGGCTTCTTCCGCGCGGTGCCGCGTGAGCTGGAGGAGGCAGCAGCCATCGACGGCGCATCGCTATGGCAGCGGATCTGGAAGGTGGTGGTGCCGATCTCGCTGCCGGGCATGGTGACCGCCGGCATTCTTTCGCTGCGCGAGGCCTGGAACGAGTTTCCCTTCGTCCTGGCTTTCACCACCTCCTCGGAAATGCGCACGCTGCCCTATCAGCTGTTCCTGTTGCGCGACAGCATGGGCATCCAGGACTGGTCGCTCATCAACGCCTTCACCATCACGACGATCGTTCCGATCCTGGTGCTCTATCTCGTCTTCGAGCGCCAGATCGTGAACGGCCTGACCAGCGGCGCCGTGAAATGATCGAAGTCGGCTTTCGGGGAGTTCGCATATGGCATCGGTGACCCTGACCGGAGTCAACAAGCATTACGGAGCGGTCGAGGTGATCCCGCGCCTGGACCTGGCGATCGAGGACGGCGAGTTCGTCGTGCTGGTCGGGCCGTCCGGCTGCGGAAAATCGACTCTGTTGCGCATGATCGCCGGGCTGGAGCCGATCACGGCGGGCGAGCTCAGGATCGGCGAACGGGTGGTGAACACGGTCGCCGCCAAGAACCGCGACATCGCTATGGTCTTCCAGAACTACGCGCTCTATCCCCACAAGACGGTGCGCCAGAACATCGAGTTCGCCCTCAAGCTGCGCAAGGCGCCGAAGGCCGAGACCGCGCGCAGGGTGGCCGAGGCGGCCGAGCTTTTGGAACTGACCCCGCTGCTCGACCGCTATCCGCGCCAGCTTTCCGGCGGCCAGCGCCAGCGCGTGGCCATGGGCCGCGCCATCGTGCGCAATCCGGCGGTCTTTCTGTTCGACGAGCCATTGTCCAATCTCGACGCCAAGCTGCGCGTGGAAATGCGCGCGCAGATCAAGGCGCTGCACCGGCGCCTCGAGGCGACATCGATCTATGTCACTCACGACCAGGTCGAGGCGATGACGATGGGCGACAGGATCGTCGTGATGCGCGAGGGCGTCGTCCAGCAGTTCGGCAACCCCATCGACGTCTACGACGCCCCGGCCAACCTGTTCGTCGCCGGCTTCATCGGTTCGCCCGCCATGAACCTCCTGCCCGGCGTCGTTGACCAGGACAGCCTGTCGATCCTGGAAACCAGGTTTGCGAGGCCCGCGCACTTGCGCCGGGAACCCCTTCCGGAAAACGTAATCTGCGGTTTTCGGCCCGATGCCGTTTCGATCATCGAGAACGGGGAAGGGATCGGCGGGACGGTCGAGGTCATCGAGCCCATGGGCGGCGAGACCATCGCCAACATCGATACGGACCATCAGACGGTGACGGTTCTTTATAGGAACAGGTTGCCCCTGAAGGTGGGAGAACGGGTCGGCCTCATGCCCGATTTCGCGAGCATGCACCTTTTCGATTCCGAAAGCGGGCGGCGGATCAACAAGCCTTCGCCCACTTGCGGTTGAGGACGTCAGGAGCGCGGCCTTTCGGACGACCGTGGCCGAGCAGTTCACCGTGCGCAAAGAGCGATGAAATTGCGCGTGCCGACCTGGCCGTCTTCCCGTGCATAACCCATGAACGTACGCCGGGCTATCTTCGGGATTGCCGTCGTGGCCGCCGCCAGCTCCGCGCTGAAGACATAGTTCTGGTCGTGGGCGCCGAATGTACATTTATGGGTGTGTACCGGCTCGCCCACGGCGATGTCGCGGTTGCATAGCCGATTACCTGGCCGAACTTGATGATCGGGGCGCCCGACTTCAGCGCCGCACGCGCGATCTTGTGGCCGGGGGACCAGGGCTTGTCCAGCGGCCGCCTTTCGCCCAGGGGGCGGGTTCCGGCCACCGCGCGGCTGGTCAGTATCGCAACGCTGTCGCGTTCGGACAGGATGAACGGGTTCGACATCGAAAAGCTCCCCGGCTGCATTGCCTCATATGCCGCCGGCCAGATATCCGCCATCCACCGCGATATCGGTCCCCGTGACGAAACCGGCCGTGTCCGAAGCCAGATATCGCGCGGCCCCCACCAACTCCTCGACTTCGCCGAAGCGGTTGCTCGGCGTGCGCATCAGAGCTGAACGTTTGCGCGCCTCCAACATCTTGTCGCGGTTGAGTTCCGTGAGGAAAAAACCCGGCGATATGGAGTTCACGCGAACGCCCTGCTGCGCCCACTCCGCGGCCAGCGTGCGCGTGAGACCGAGGATTCCGTGTTTGCTCATCGAGTAGACCGACGCACTGGGCCATCCGCGATGTGCCGCCAGGGAGGCGATGTTGATGATTGCGCCGCTCCGGCGTTCGAGCATCGCTGCCCCCAGGATCGTGCAGCAGAAGAAGACGCTGCGCAGATTGGTGTCCATCACCCGGTCGTAGTCCTCCTCCGCGATCTCGACCGCGGGACGAATGACCGTGGTGCCCTGGCAGTTGATCAGGATATCGGGTACGCCGCGACGCTCGGTCACGGTCGTGTTCCGGGAGAGCATCTTGAGATCATCGATCGCCTGTTGGATGGCGACCTGCAATCTGCGCGGCAAAAGATGTCCGAACACATGGACATTTCAATCGAGCGTGCCTTGGACCGCCTGGCCTATATGAACGAATATGTTCCCCTGAGGCAGAAGCCCTATTTGGCACCTTTGGCCTGAACCTCAGTTCCTGTCGGAAGTTGTAGTTTGCCGTATTGCATCTGCTTGCCTCTCACGTCGCCCATAAATGAATTTGAAGTATCCGCGCCGATGGGCTTTCGCACACACAGGGCAACGAGCACTGGAGAACTGCTCGTCGGCCAAGCTTCACCGCGGCGCAGAAAGCGATAACTTCGGCGACATCCGGGGTCTCGGCGGCCGACGATCTCTTCGCATGCCTGTGAAGGACTACGATGATATCGACAACATGATAGCATCCCCCTGCAAAGACTTCGCCGTTCGGCAGCGACCGGCACGTCTGCCGCGCGCCATTGTTCATGCGCGATGAGGGTGGAAGAGCCGATTGCACGTTCCTCGTCTGCAAGCGCCCTGCGCAAAGATTGTCGACCTAGTTCGCGTGGACAAACCTGATCCACTGTCTGATCGTAGCAATCTGAACGAACCCAAGGAAGCTTGCGGCCAGCTTGTCGTATCGTGTGGCGATGCGGCGTGAGTGCTTGAGGCGATTGAAGAAGCGCTCGATGCGGTTGCGCAGTGCGTATTTGGTTTTGTCGACCGGGCGCTGAACTTTGCGGTTCGACTTTGTCGGGATCACCGGGTCTGCGCCGCGCCGCTCAAGGTCGTCGCGAATGGCGTCGCTGTCATACCCCTTGTCGGCCAGCATCGCGGCCGGATCGGGCGCCTCCTCCTGCATCAGATCCTCGTAGGCGGCCATGTCCGAGGCCTGACCGGGCGTTAGGCAGAAGCCGATGGCGAGGCCCTGCGCATCCGTTCGGGTATGAAGCTTGGTCGTGAGCCCACCGCGCGAACGGCCAACAGCATTTCTCTGAATCCCCCTTTTCCGCCAGCTGCGTGCTGGTGCGCCCTCACGATCGTGCTGTCGATCATCTGCATCGCCGTGTCGGCCGCGTCGCTTTCGGCAAGGGCTGCCAGCATCACGTCCCAGACGCCGGCTTCCGTCCAGCGGCGATACTGGCGATGGACTGAGTTCCAGTTGCCGAAATCGGCCGGCAGGTCACGCCAGGGCGAGCCCGTCCGCGTGATCCAGAAGATGCCGTCCAGCACCTTGCGGTGGCCCTGCGGCCGCCGGCCGCCGCGAGAGCGGTTCTCGATCAGGAACGGCGCGAAGAACGCCCATTCCGCATCACTCATCAGTCCTCGAATCAAAGCTGCCCTCCTCAAAGAGCAGCTTTGAATCACGCGTCAGATAAAATGGGAACCGGGTTTGTCCACGCGGCCTAG